>NZ_JBBEVD010000062.1:0-251 GCF_037414265.1 Pseudoalteromonas sp. C12FD-1 | reverse complement strand
GCTGGCGTAACGAGCGATAGCTCGTAAATATTAAACCAATACAATCACAAAGAGGTGACCGCGCTTCGCTTTAGAGAAGTAACTAACATCTAGCGCGAGCAAGCTTAGCGCCAACCTTCACTCCTCTTTTTTTCTCTTTGTGCAATACATCATTTGAGTAATGAGAAGCTGCGCTTCTAACGTGAGCAAGCTCGACGTCTACAATGTTAACATTAGCGTTTAAAGTATAAATCGATGGCTTTGGTGAGGAG
>NZ_JBBEVD010000061.1:0-208 GCF_037414265.1 Pseudoalteromonas sp. C12FD-1 | reverse complement strand
CAGGATCGCGAGCGCGCTGCCCAAGCGTAGGCACTTGCCAGTATTTAAAGCTAAGTTTTAAATCGCCTTTAACCACCGTTGACTCGCGCTTAGTGTTAACAGGGTAATGCTTTGCCAAATACGTGCTTATATCTTTACTAAGGGCCGTGCCTTCCCCTGTATCAACCATATAGCCTATGAGTGTTTGCCAATCCGCTTGGCTATAACC
>NZ_JBBEVD010000060.1:0-416 GCF_037414265.1 Pseudoalteromonas sp. C12FD-1 | reverse complement strand
CTTGAATCGCTGTTACCTTGGAACATTAAACAAGCTGGGTGTCGTTAGCTAGACGCTTACAATATTTTCACTTTCTTACAGACAGCAAAAAACCCGTCACATCGCTGTAACGGGTTTCTCTTATTTGGAGCCTGGCAATGTCGTGGTGCCCACAGCGGTGGAGAGTCACATAGCAAATGCTACACTATCATTGTGTCGGAGCGGCCTTCCGTGGGGCTCGGCTTTGAGCTGTTTTGTTTGATGTATAGGAATATAAATGCCGTGGAGTACAGGATGTACGAGAGCGGCCACTACTGAGTTCGGCATGGAGTCTTGGCTATTTACTAAACCCCAGACAGCAAAAAAGCCGCCTCATCTCTGAAGCGGCTTTCTTTTATTTGGAGCCTGGCAATGTCCTACTTTCACATAGCAAATGC
>NZ_JBBEVD010000059.1:0-260 GCF_037414265.1 Pseudoalteromonas sp. C12FD-1 | reverse complement strand
GTTGATTATTTTAGTTCTTATCGAGAACATGGTGCGGAAGGAGAGACTTGAACTCTCACATCCTAAGATACTGGAACCTAAATCCAGCGCGTCTACCAATTCCGCCACTCCCGCATACATTGTTTATATTTAAACTCTTAACAGAGCAATTCTTTATGCAACGTTTCTTTGGTAGAAGAAGTTGGCTGGGATACCAGGATTTGAACCTGGGAATGCCAGGATCAAAACCTGGTGCCTTACCGCTTGGCGATATCCCAACA
>NZ_JBBEVD010000058.1:0-259 GCF_037414265.1 Pseudoalteromonas sp. C12FD-1 | reverse complement strand
GGGATTAGTTATTCACTGCTCCTGTTCTGCTCCTTTACTTCTCTGTGGTTAATTTCGCTTGTAGACGTTGAGCTTGCTCACGTTAGAAGCGCAGCTTCTCATTAATTGTAACACCGAGGGCACAGAGGCACTTAGCGATATACAGAAGAAACCTAGGGATTAGTTATTCACTGCTCATTTACTTCTCTGTGGTAAATTTCGCTTGTAGACGTCGAGCTTGCTCACGTTAGAAGCGCAGCTTCTCATTAATTCCACCACC
>NZ_JBBEVD010000057.1:0-241 GCF_037414265.1 Pseudoalteromonas sp. C12FD-1 | reverse complement strand
AAAGTGGTGGGCGCAGGAGGATTCGAACCTCCGACCGCCTGGTTCGTAGCCAGGTACTCTATCCAGCTGAGCTATGCGCCCACTTTCATTTTTTCTTATTTATACTCTAAGGGGAGTTTCTAAAATAACCAATTTAAGTACACATTTTAAAAAGTAAGCATAACTTATATATTATTTTAGACACAAAAAAACCGACGCTTATGTCGGCTTATGTATGAAAGTGGTGGGCGTAGGACGTAAC
>NZ_JBBEVD010000056.1:0-279 GCF_037414265.1 Pseudoalteromonas sp. C12FD-1 | reverse complement strand
TTGTTAGTGACAGTTTAACTTCGCCAGAAGTTAATATTGAATACTAAAGTAGATACCAATCAATCAACTCAAAGAGTGATTAAATGGCACTGAATGATACTGCTATCATTCTTTTTTACTTTTGAAAACTCTTGATAAATACGAATATTTATCAGAATTTTATTATCAGCTTTTCCAAATTTTTAAAGAGCATATTAATTAGTAAACCCAAAGGGCAAACTAACTAACAATCATCTGTGTGGACACTACGAACAAATAAGTTCTAAATCGTATAAGGAG
>NZ_JBBEVD010000055.1:0-251 GCF_037414265.1 Pseudoalteromonas sp. C12FD-1 | reverse complement strand
CGGGAACGGCCGAGCAAGACGCCTTCTTGTTGAAGGTGCACACACTTATCGATATGCAGCAAATATATCAACAGATATGCAAAAACGACAAGAAGGTTTACCAAAAGACATTATTGATATTGCATGGAAAGCACAGCTTAGGCTCTGCAAGCGCTATAAAAAAATGATAGCCAAAGGGAAGCACTACAACTTGGTTGTCACCGCCATTGCTCGAGAAATGATTGCATACATATGGGCAATTGCAAAAGAAG
>NZ_JBBEVD010000054.1:0-267 GCF_037414265.1 Pseudoalteromonas sp. C12FD-1 | reverse complement strand
AAAAAAGGGTTGATCTGTTTTCGGATCTCCCTATAATGCGACCCCACTGAGACGGCAGACAGCAACGCTTAGCGAGGCAAGAGTCAATCAGTGAGTCGAGTAAAACTTAGTTTTAAAAACTTTTAAGTTTAACAAAATTAAGTGTTGACAAAAAAATAGGAAAGCGTAAGATGCGCAGCCCTAGCGAGATAAAGTTTAACGCTTTAATCGCAACGTTCTTTAACAATATAAAGCAATCATCTGTGTGGGCACTCGTACAGATTGAGT
>NZ_JBBEVD010000053.1:0-261 GCF_037414265.1 Pseudoalteromonas sp. C12FD-1 | reverse complement strand
ATTAATTGGTATCTACTTTAGTATTCAATATTAACTTCTGGCGAAGTTAAACTGTCACTATAAATACAATTAAGTGTAAAAACTTAGTATTGCGACGTGGATTTGATACTTAGGCAACGCCGCTGATATTTTTGTCGCTGGACGCATAACGTGTTATGTAACAAAGAAAAAATAGAAAGCAAGGCAGCATAAGTAACAAAAACCAAGCAAGACCCGTTTGGGTTGTATGGTTAAGTGACTAAGCGTACACGGTGGATGCCT
>NZ_JBBEVD010000052.1:0-270751 GCF_037414265.1 Pseudoalteromonas sp. C12FD-1 | reverse complement strand
CTACTTATTTAAATAAATGACTGTATTGTCGTGGAATAGGTAAAGAAAATTTTTTAAGGGAATTAGTATATTTGTTGTTTTTTTCTTTTGAACAATTTGCTCTTGCCTCTGCTGCGCAGAGAAGAATGCTAGTAGCGTTTTTCTTTATGTTGCTAACTAAAACCACTCAATATGATAATTTAACCATGAATAACCCTTGGTTATCTTCAAAAGCTTTAGCTCTCGAAATTGAAAAGGTTGTTTAGGTTCATCACAAGCTTAATCTTATCATTTTACCAAAGGCTTAATTGCGGATAGAAAACCCAAAAGTCTTTATATATTTAATGTCTGTTCTATCCTTACTGAACTTCTAAGTTTGAAGAAGCGTAGTATTCTGAGTTAAAAGCTGTCTAGTGAAAGCTAGGAAGTTCAATTCTCACACCGTCAAGGTGTATCGTTACTCTTTGGGGTAAGAAGTGTCTGGGTGCTACTTTAAAACTTAAAGCTCACTGAGCGCTTATGGATTTCACACCCACTTATACAGCTAACAAAAAATCGCATTATTAGATATTTATTATTTCTACACTTATTTATAACAGTTCCTAATTTATAACATTCTAAAGTATTTTAATAACGAAGAATTTGAGGCAAAAACATACGACTCCTTTTTAGCAAACTGGGAAACCGCCCGCTTGAAAAATAGAATGTCGTTGCTTGCGCTTAATTCTGGCCAAGCGCTAATTATAGCAAGTGCTATAACGGCGCTGATGTGGTTAGGCGCCAAAGAAGTGGTAACTGGCGCTTTAACAATTGGTGAACTTGTAATGATAAACGCCTACATGATCCAATTATTTTTACCGCTTAACTTTTTGGGATTTGTGTATCGAGAAATAAGGCGCGCGCTTACCGATTTAGAAAACATGCTGGGTTTACTTAATAAAAAGCCACAAGTCGTTGAGCAACCTAATGCACAAAACCTAATACTTACCCAAGGCGATATAGCGTTTAATAATGTAAGCTTTAGTTACAATGCCAGTCGCCCAATACTAAATAACATTAGCTTTAAAGTAAAAGCAGGCAGTAAAGTAGCTGTTGTAGGGGCAAGTGGCGCGGGTAAAAGCTCATTAGCACGGTTACTGTATCGCTTTTACGATGTGAACTCGGGCACTATTACTATAGATAACCAAGCCATAGATTCAGTTACACTTAATAGCCTGCGCAGTGCCATTGCTATAGTGCCACAAGACACTGTGCTATTTAATACCACTATACGAGAAAACATAGCCTATGGCAGACCCTCAGCGAGCGATGCTGAAATAGATAAAGCAATAGAAATGGCCCATTTAAAAGACTTTATTTCAACATTAGCGCAAGGCGATAAAACACTGGTTGGCGAGCGCGGTTTAAAAGTATCTGGCGGCGAAAAACAACGTATTGCCATTGCACGCGCTATTTTAAAGCGCTCCCCTATTTTAATTTTTGATGAAGCAACCTCAGCACTCGACTCGCACGCTGAACAAGCAATATTAAACGCAATGCGTGCAGTTACTCAAAACCATACTAGCGTGGTGATTGCGCATAGGCTCTCTACTATTATCGATGCCGATAACATACTGGTATTTAACAACGGTGAGCTGGTAGAGCAAGGCACACATGCAGCACTTTTAGCAAAAAAAGCTCAATACGCTCAAATGTGGCAATTACAACAGCAGGAAGATTAATTAACTTGAACTTTGGTTAATTACAGCCATTTACTGGCGATACTGCCGCTTTACCTTTAGAATACCGACTTGCAATTTTATTCAATAATTTACATATATTAAGGCGAAACGCAGATGGGAAGAGCTTACCAAAACAAAAAAGATTCAATGGCTAAAACTGCGGGTGCTAAAACTAAAGTTTATTCTAAGTACGGTAAAGAAATATACATATGTGCTAAAAACGGTGGCGTCGATACTGATGGCAACCTTGCGCTACGCCGTTTAATTGAGCGCGCTAAAAAAGACCAAGTACCGGCACACGTAATTGAACGCGCAATAGAAAAAGCGAAAGGCGGTGGCGGTGAAGATTACGCAGCCACACGTTACGAGGGTTACGGCCCTGGCAACTGTATGATTATTGTTGACTGTTTAACAGACAACAATAAACGCACGTTTGCTGATGTACGTATTTGTTTTACCAAAGCAAACGCTAAAATTGGCGCGCAAAATTCGGTATCACATTTATTTGATCACCTCGCTATTTTTGTTTTTGACGGCGATGACGATGAAGCTGTACTCGAAGCCCTTATGATGGCCGATGTTGATGTTACAGATGTAGAAGTAGAGAACGGCAAAGTAACGGTTTTTGCTCCGCATACTGAATACAACAACACACGCACAGCACTTGAAGAAATGGGGATTACAGATTTTGACGTAGACTTGATTTCGTTTGTACCACAAGTTGAAGCCCCAATTGAAGGTGAAGACGTAGAAGTAATGGAACGCTTTTTAGCCATGCTTGAAGATTGTGACGACGTGCAAAACGTTTACCATAACGCGCAATTTTAAACTTTACTAAACGTATTTATTTTAAGCCAACAGCCATGTTGGCTTTTTTATTTTAAAAGGCTTGTGAAAATTTATGAATACCCTTGCACAGCTTAAAGCTGGTAGGTTGAATGGTGTTACTCGCTTACAACTTGTTGATGGCTTAACTGAGTTTCCTTTAGAAATTTTAACCCTTGCAGACACCCTCGAAGTACTCGATTTATCAAACAATAATCTCACTACACTACCTGATGAATTTGCAAGCTTAACAAAGCTTAAACGGGTGTTTTTATCGTTTAACCAGTTTAAACATATACCTAAAGTACTCGCTAAGTGCCCTGCTTTAATTATGGTTGCCTTTAAAGGCAATCAAATAACACAGTTTGCATTAAACAGCTTACCTAAAAATATTGAATGGTTAATACTGACCGATAACAAATTAAGCGCGTTGCCTGAAGACTTTGGTAATTACACCAAACTTAAAAAACTCGCCCTTGCAGGAAATAGCCTAAAACACCTACCCGAGAGTATGGCTAACTGTACTAATCTAGAGCTTGTGAGGCTCTCTGCTAATAACCTAACAAAACTTGATGGTTGGCTATTAGAATTACCAAAACTTGCTTGGCTTGCCTTTGCCGGTAATACATTTAATAAAGCGCAGTGCTTAACTAACAGTCGTTTGCAAAACACGCCGCTTGAAAATTTTAAACTTAAAAAAGTAATTGGCCAAGGTGCATCGGGCGTTATTCATTTAGCTAAAACAGCAAACCGCGATGTGGCGGTAAAATTGTTTAAAGGGGCAATAACGAGCGATGGCTACCCACTTGATGAAGTAAATTGCTGTTTACAAGTAGGCTCCCATAAAAATTTAATAAACGTATTAAGTTACATAGAGCAAAGCACACAGCTTGGCTTAGTAATGGAATTAATAGATACCAATTATACAAATTTGGGTTTACCACCAAGTTTAGAAACGTGTACGCGCGATACATTTAATGATGGTTGTAATTACCCTATTGAAGCTGTTTATAAAATTTCAAAACAGATGGCAAATACGCTAACTCACCTACATGATAATTACGTAAGCCATGGCGATATTTACGCACACAACACCATGATAAATGAACAGTACGATGTTTTATTTGGCGACTTTGGTGCTGCAACAAATTTAGCCATGCTTAGCAAGTATCAGCAACAGCAAATACAGTTAATTGAAGTTCGCGCTTTTGGGTGTTTAATTGAGGATTTACTAAGTACTGTAAGCTTTAACGATAAGCAAAACGAACTGTTTGATAAAATGTCCGATATAGCAGCGCGTGCTGTAAATACAGCTATTGCATCGCGCCCTAGTTTTAAAGGGCTAAGCACCTTATTAAACAACTTGGTATAAAGTAATCAAAATAAAAAAGCCTGCATAATGCAGGCTTGGTTGGATAAAGCTAAACTTTTATAGGGTCAATTATAAGTACTGACCTAATGCTTTAACTTGGTCTAACATGCGGTTTGAGAAGCCCCATTCGTTGTCGTACCAAGCCATTACTTTAACTAGTTTGCCATCAGCTTTAGTTTGCGTTGCATCAAAAATTGACGACGCAGGGTTGTGATTAAAATCAATAGATACAAGCGGAAGCTCGTTATACTCTAAAATTTCTTTCATTGAACCTGTTGCTGCGGCTTTCATTACTTCGTTGATTTCTTCAGCTGTTGTGTCGCGCTTAGTAATAAACGTAAAGTCTACTAAAGAAACATTGATAGTAGGTACACGTACCGACATGCCGTCTAATTTACCCGCAAGCTCAGGAAGTACTAAGCCAACAGCGGCAGCAGCACCTGTTTTAGTTGGGATCATAGATTGTGTTGCACTACGTGCACGGTATAGATCTGGGTGATAGACGTCAGATAAGTTTTGATCGTTTGTGTAAGCATGGATTGTAGTCATGCTGCCTTGCTCAATACCTACTGTGTCGTTAATTGCTTTAGCAATTGGCGCTAAACAGTTAGTGGTACAAGAAGCGTTAGAAATAATATTGCTATCAGCGTTAATTACATCGCTGTTAACACCGTGTACTACCGTTGCGTCTAAGTCTTTACCTGGTGCTGATACAATAACTTTTTTAGCGCCTGCTGTAATATGCTTAGCGGCGTCTTCACGCTTAGTGAAAAAACCTGTACATTCTAAAACGATATCTACGTTTAGCTCTTTCCACGGTAAGTTTGCAGGGTCACGCTCTTGCGTTAAAGTAATTACGTCATCACCAATTAACATGGTGTTATCTTCAAGTGTTACTTTTTGAGAAAATTGACCATGAACTGAGTCAAATTGTGTTAAGTGTGCATTTACGTTAGCCGGTGCTAAGTCGTTAATTGCTACAATTTTAATTTCACTGTTTTGTGCTGACTCGTAAAGTGCACGTAATACGTTGCGACCGATACGGCCATAGCCATTAATTGCTACATTAATCATTTTTAGACTCCTATTTAACTTCACTTGCTTGTCGAGCAAGCGCTTCAATGGCTTGCCAGTCTTTGTTTTCAATTAGTTGCTTATCTAGCATCCACGTACCACCAACACAAATAACGTTATTAAGTGCTAAATAGTTAGGTGCGGTTGCTAGGCTAATGCCACCTGTTGGGCAAAAAGTAATATGTGGTAATGGGCCACCAATCGACTTAAGCATTGCTGTTCCGCCAGCAGCTTCAGCTGGGAAGAATTTTAAATACTTAAAGCCATGGCTTGCTAACTGCATAACTTCGCTCGCAGTTGCTGCACCTGGTAAAAAGGGAATGTCTGAATTTTTAGCTAATGCTAATAATTCATCACTTACACCTGGGCTAACCATAAAATCAGCGCCTGCTTCTACTGAAGCATCAAAGCTTGCTTTATCAACCACTGTACCTGTACCAACATAAGCGTCTGGAACTTCTGCTTTCATTAGTTTTACAGCTTCAACTGCAACAGGCGTGCGTAGCGTAATTTCAAGTGCTTTTAGGCCACCGTTGTATAACGCTCTAGCGAGTGGTGCTGCATCTTCTAGTTTTTCGATTACAACCACTGGCACCACAGGTGCCGACGCTAAGATTTTTTCAATACTCATTACTTGTTCCTCATTACCCAGTGTGTGGCAATTATTATTCAAGTCCAAAAGCACTCGCACCTAAATCGGCGCTGCTTACAATATTTCTAAATCCAGTAAATAACTCTCGGCCAGTACCAAAGGTTAAGCTTGGTTGGCTAAGTTGTAGTTCACGCTTAGCAAGCTCTTCGTCGCTAACATGTACTTTTAATATTCCGTTTGGCGCATCCAGTGTTACTAAATCGCCCTCAAGAATTTTTGCAATAATGCCACCTTCAACAGCTTCTGGTGCTAAGTGAATAGCAGCAGGCACTTTACCTGATGCGCCCGACATACGGCCATCAGTCACAATGGCTACTTTAAAGCCTTCGTCTTGAAGAGTTGCCATTACTGGCGTTAATTTATGAAGCTCTGGCATACCTTTAGCTTTAGGGCCTTGCTCTTTAAGCACAGCAATAAAGTCTTGGTTTAACTCGCCACGGCTGTATGCTTCTTGCAGTTCGCCTTGTGAACTAAATACTTTAGCTGGGGCTGTTACTACTTGGTGCTCAGTTGCTACCGCAGAGACTTTAATTACTGCTTTACCTAGGTTACCCGTAAGTAATTGTAAGCCACCTTGCTTACTAAATGGATTGCTAATTGGACGCAGCACTTCTTCATCGAGTGAGTTTTCTGGGCAATCTACCCATTTAACTTTAGAAGGACCTGTAGAGTTGCTCATAATTAAGCTGTCGTCTTTATCTAAACGCGGCTCCATCATGTAAGGCGCTAAGCCTTCTCCAAGCATTGTTTTAACATCAGTATGCAAGTAACCTGCACCAGCTAATTCACGCATTAAAAAGCCCATACCGCCTGCAGCTTGGAAATGATTTACATCTGCTGAGCCGTTAGGGTAAATACGCGTAAGTAGTGGCACAACTTCTGATAAATCAGACATGTCTTTCCACGTTACTTGTATACCCGCCGCTTTTGCAATGGCAACAATATGAATAGCGTGGTTAGTAGAGCCGCCTGTAGATAGTAAGCCAACTAAACCATTAATAATGGTTTTTTCGCTGATCACATCTGCTAGACACGGGCTTTCTTTATCATCTGTAAGCTGCTTCAGCATAGTTTCTACAGCATTACCTGTTAGTCCATCGCGAAGCTCTGTGTATGGGTTGATAAACGAGCTACCAGGAAGGTGCAAGCCCATTATTTCCATAAGCATTTGGTTTGAGTTAGCAGTACCATAAAACGTACAAGTACCTGCGCTGTGGTAAGACGCGCTTTCAGCTTCTAGCAAGTCTTCACGGCTTACTAAGCCTTGTGCAAATTTTTGGCGAATACGTGCTTTTTCTTTGTTAGGAATACCCGATTGCATTGGCCCTGCTGGTAAAAAGAACACAGGTAAGTGGCCAAATGATAATGCGCCAATCAATAAACCTGGGACAATTTTGTCACATACGCCTAAACAAAAAACGCCGTCAAATACATCATGCGATAATGAAACCGCTGTAGACATTGCAATAACATCGCGAGAGAAAAGCGATAGTTCCATGCCGTCACGCCCTTGCGTAACACCATCACACATTGCAGGTACGCCACCAGCAACTTGTGCTGTTGCGTCGTACTTAGTTGCAAGGTCTTTAATTAAATCTGGGTAGTCTTTGTATGGCACATGGGCCGAAAGCATATCGTTATATGAGTTGATGATAGCAAGATTTGGCTGCTCATCAGCCTTTAAGCGCGCTTTGTCGTCGCTGCTACATGCCGCCATAACGTGAGCGATGTTTCCGCAGCCTAGTCCGGCACGAACTCTTGTTTGTTTTTTTGCGTGCGAAATACGATCTAAATAATCTTGACGGGTTTGTTTACTGCGTTCAATAACGCGCTGGGTGACTTCTTCAATGCGAGGGTGCAACATAATTTAGCTCATCTCTATTAGTTAGAGGAAAAAGGCTCAGTTGCAATTACAGACTCCACGTAAATAACTGCACTGAGCATCTTTGATTTACCCGTTCAAAGGTACGCTACCAGGGAGCCTCTCACAACAACCCTGACACCGGTGTCACTGTATTAACGCATAGCATTGACACCGGTGTCAACCCTGAGTAACAAAAATAGTCTAAAAATTTAACGTGAACAATTAATGACCACGCTAATTTTAGTTTATTTGCTAAAATTCGCACAAAAAAAACCCGAATAAGCGTCACTCAAATTCGGGTTACTGTGAAAAACAAAAATGGGGGCTATTTTATTGCAGCTGTTGACTCGCGGGTGATTAAACGTGATTCAAGTGTTACCTGATAAGGCTGTTCTTGCGGCTGTGAAATATGCGATATAAGCTGCGTTACAGCTTGTTTAGTCATTTCTTCTACAGGTTGTGCAATTGTTGTTAAACCAGGCCAAATATGGCGTGCAATTGGTGCGTTATCAAACCCTGCAATAGATATATCATCCGGTACGCGTAATTGGCGTTGTGTGGCAAGCTTTAGTACCGCCGCCGCCATGTAATCATTCGATGCAAATACAGCCGTAGGCCTTGGTGATAGATCTAAAATACTACGCGCACTGTCTACACCTGAGTGGTAACTAAAGTTACCCTCTTCTACTAGTCGCTCGTCAAATTCTATACCGTGACTTGCTAAAGCGCGTCTGTAACCTTTAAAGCGCTGCTGAGTTGCACTGTGATCTGGGTGACCTTTAATAAAGGCGATAGATTTGTGTCCAAGCGAAATTAAATGCTCGGTGATTTCATAGGCGCCCTGCTCGTCATTGCTGCGCACCGAAATTGAATCATCTTCAAGCAGTGCTGATGCAACCCGTGCATACGGGATTTTTTTTGCTTTCAAAAAGTTAGCAAGCTTTTCAAAATCACCAAATGGTGGTGTGAGTACAACGCCATCTAGGCGCGATGTTTGTAATAGCTGCTCTATATCGTTTATTAAATCGTCGCCACGTAATTCGCATGGGTGAATTAGTAAGTTATAGTTATTCTCTTTACACGCAGCAAGCGCACCCGTTTGTACACGTGTTATATAACTTTTACTGGGGTTGTCGTATAAACAACCAATAATAAAGCTGCGATTTTGGGCAAGGCCTCGTGCTATTGGGTTTGGCGTATAATCAAGTTCTTTAAATACTTTAAGCACTTTTTCGCGCGTAGCCGCACTTACGTTAGGCTCATTATTTAAAACCCGCGACACGGTTTTTTTAGAAACCCCAGCATGGCTTGCTACACTATTTATGGTTACTTTTTTCATTTGTTCATTATCCAAATACAACCATTAAGCAAAAAACTATTTGCTGTTAAATAAACACGCACCAGCGCCAATAAGCGGAATGTTATCTTGTGTTACTAACGTAACCGGAATTTGACCTGCATATTGCGACATTACCCCTTTTTGCGAAAAGCGCTCTACAAAACGGCTTTCTAATAATCTGCTTTGCATGCGTGGTAAAATGCCACCGCCTATAAATAGGCCACCTAATGCGCCGTATACTACCGCCAAATCACCTGCCACGCTGCCTATCCAATCACAAAACTGATTAAGTGTTGCATCACATACTTCACACTCGCCACTATTAGCCAAGCTACTAATTTGCGCTGCATCTAAGTTTTTAGCTGGAATCCCTTTCACTGCTGCCATTGCTTTGTATAAATGTGCAATACCAGGGCCTGAAAATACAGTTTCGATTGACACATGAGGATGCTCTTTACGAAGCTCATTTATTAATAAAGAGTCAAGCTCGTTTACTGGAGCAAGCGTCATATGGCCACCTTCAGAGCTTAACACTGCCGTAGATTGCGCAGTAGTACGCACTAAGCACGCAGCACCAAAACCTGTACCTGGGCCCATAACACCAATATTTGCATTTGCATCAGCCTGGCCTGGCTTAATTGTAATATTTTGCGTAGCATCTAAATAAGGCGCTGCGTAGGCAAATGCTGCAAAATCATTAATGACTTCTAATTGTGTTAAATTAAAATGTGCTTTAAATTCACTCACACTAAAGTGCCAACCTAAATTTGTTAAATGCACTTGGCCTGCTTTTATTGGGCCCGCAACCGCCAAACATGCGCGAGTAGGTGTAACATGAGGAATAGTTGTTAAATACTGTTCAAGCGCGCTTTCTAAAGATCCAAAATTAGCACTGGGAAATATGTTAATATGCTCAATAACAAATTGGTTTGACTGCTCGTTAAAATCGGTGATTAATGCAAAGCGAGCGTTAGTACCGCCTATATCGGCGACTAAAATGGGAGTAAACTGGGCAGACGAATTTTGGCTCATGGTATTATCTCTTTTGTGTAAGCGGCTTATGCTTATTATTTTACAACGGCATTGCGTTGTTATTTATACACTTTGAGCTATCACCTCAAAGTAGCTATCACAGTAAAAAAAGGCTGCTACTAGTAAGTAGCAGCTAATACGTTTTGACAACAAAATGATAAAACATTAGCATTATGACACCGGTGTCAGGATTAGATCAATAATAAATCGCAAAAAGCTTGAAATAATTCACTAATAGTCGAAAATGACACAATTATTTAGCATTTAAGTAAGTTGTAACAATGAAAGGTAAAGCCACCTCATTTGACATTGCCCATTATGCAGGGGTTTCACAATCAACGGTATCTCGTGCTTTACGTAACAGCCCCCTTGTTAATGAAGAAACACGCAAGCGCGTTCACGATATAGCAAAACAGCTTAACTATAAAGTTGATAAAAATGCCAGCAACTTACGTACCCAACAAAGTAGCACGCTAGCCTTATTATTATTTGAAGACCCTACTTCTGATGAATCACAAATAAATCCATTCTTTTTATCTATGCTGGGGAGCATAACCCGAGCGTGTGCAAAAGAAGGTTACGATTTACTGGTTTCGTTTCAATCAGCAAGTGCTGATTGGCAAGCCGATTACGAGGATAGCCACAGAGCCGATGGCATTATTTTACTCGGCTACGGTGATTACATAGACTTTCAGCCAAAATTTAAAACCCTGCTTGATCAAAACACCAAGTTTGTTTGCTGGGGCGCCACTGTAGATAACCGCCCTGACCTCACCGTATGCTGTGATAATTACGGCGGGGGTAAACTTGCAGCAGGCCATTTAATTGCGCATAGCCGTACAGATTGTGCCTTTATTGGTGATGCATCTGATCATAGCCCAGAGTTTTTTGCTCGCTTTCAAGGCTTTAAAGACGAGCTATTAGCTAATAACGTAGCTATAAATGAGCGAAAAATGGCAAATGCAATTTCTACTGAGGAGTCGGGGTATCATGCAACACGCTCACTTATTGCTAATAATATAAAATTTAACGCCTTATTTGCCGCCAGTGATTTAATAGCCATTGGTGCAATACGCGCCCTAAAGGAAGCCAACATAAAAGTGCCTACCGATGTAGCCGTTGTAGGCTTTGATAACATAGCTATTGCAAGCTATATAAATCCACCGCTTACTACCATAGCGCAAGACACCACCGTTGCAGGGCAAATGCTGGTAGAAAACCTACTTAAATTAATACGTGAAGAAGAAGTGCAAAGCACCCTTTTGCCACCGGTATTAATTGCTAGGGGTAGTAGTTAAAAATTTATCACTCAACTTCATTGTCCTTACTCAACATTAAACCCCAATTAAATACAAAAAAGCCACGGCTATTAACCATGGCTTTTAAATTTTTCAAAGTAACTCTACTTTAAGGCTTTCTCTACAACTGGGTAATGATCCCATACTTGTTTATCACTCAATGATCGTACCAGTTTAACGTACTCAGCATGTGTCCATGCCAATGGGGTTGCTGAATTAGTGCCCTCGCCTAGCTTATAACCTGCTTTGTTGACTCCTACGCCATCCCAAACTTGCTCAGGTAACATAAGGCCGTTATTGGCAAATTGCTCTAAGCCTTTAACATAGCTGTTTTTAATTTGGGCTTGTTTTGCATCATTAAGGGCGTTGTTTGCATTGGCTGCAGCTATTTCATAGTGGCCACGTTCACCTGTAAAAAATGGCCATACACGACCGCGTTGCCCTGGTGTATTGCTGCCGCCCTCTGCGTAATTAGTGCCTGTTACTTCATCTTCGCCGTAGCCGTCGTTACCATATCGGCGGTAGCCTGCAAATGTGCCGCTGCCATCGTCAAAACTAAAGCTGTATTTAACTTGCAGGTTATTTTCAAGCGTTTCGTCATCGTACTCAGGCAGTGTTTTAACAATGCTTTCGTCGTTAGCACCACGTACGCCGTAGCGTACTAGTTCTAAAAACCCGCCATCTAGTATTTGCTTTTTATTAAACCCTTCGCGGCCATTATTAGCGTTAATTTTAGTGTCTGAATTTGCATCGGTATCTTGGCCTATACGAATAAAGTATTCACCATCGCTATTATCGCCTTTTAAGTTACCTTTAGTGGTAAACATTTGCGATTCAATATCGTTGTTGTACTTTTTAGCCGTTGCGAGGTAGCGCTTTGCGTTTTTATCATCACCACTTAGTGTTGCAATATCACTGGCGGTAATAAGGCCTGCGACTATTGCCGCAGTAGTCGAAGGTGAGTAACCTTCTTGCTCTTCCCAGCGTTCTTGTTGGGTTGCAGGTGGTGTAATTTGCGTGTCGTTCCATAAAATTTTAGCAAGGCCGCCATCAACTAAAAAATCGGCCGCGGGTTTTAACATTTTGCCGTACCAGCTTTTTAGCTCTTCATCGCTAAGTACATTAGCTTTATGTAACTTCCAGGCGAGCATAATAGGCATAGCGGTTTGATCAAGCTGTACACCTACCCATTCAAGCTCACCATCTACATGTGTTTTTTGTAAAAACCAGCCTGTATCGCCGTTATTACCTGGTGTTTTGCTGTTTACTTGTACTTTTTCAAGGTATTCGAATGCTGTTTTTGCGGTGGCGGTATCACCGAGCGCCATAAATGCCATAGCTACTTGATAAAAATCGCGCACCCATACCGCTTTATAACCGGTTGAGCCTTCTTTTGCTGAAACCGTTTCGCCCCAAGGGTTAGATAAAGAGGCAATTAATGCCCCGGCGTGTGTTTTATCTTCTTGTGCTTTTAAAACCATGGCGCTGGTGTATAAAAGCTTGCCGTTATCGGCAGTTTGTTCAACCATGGTATTAAGCGGTTTTAGGCTTTGTAGGTAATCTTCCCAGCCGAGCGCTTCACCTATACCATTATAGTGATCAAGCACTGCTTGGTACCCTTTTGCCAAACTTTGTTCACCTTGCTGAATACTTTGCTGCTGCGTATTTCCAAAACTCAATGCTAAATCAAAGGTGGTGTTAGCGCTTATTTCACCAAGCTCAGCCAACATGCTTACATTACCAGCATTTTCGCCAGTATTTGTGTACTGGTTTTGTAAAGATTGCGTTGTTTTAAGTGCGTTAATGCCATCGCTTTTACCTGTAAAGCCAACTGTTTTAGCCTTAAAAGGAGTTGCTGATTGAAGTGATAAATAATTATCATCTTCCCATGCAACTAGCCCTTGCTCTGTTGTTCTAGCAAAGTCATCTAAGCCGTTATTATTAATGTACGGATTAACAGACACATACGCTTTTAGTCCTTCAAGCTCAGTATTAAATATGCTGCGTACAAACAGGGTTTGCCCGTCAGGGTCAGTAAATATGTGTTTTTCTAGACTAAAGCGGCCTTTTCTATCAGTGCTTGTTACTTTATAAGCAAGCGAAAGTGGGCGGCCTTGTGCATCTTTGTATAAGTAATCTATGCTGACATCTAATTCATCAGCTTCACTAACGGTAAAGTCTTTACCTGTTACAACAAACTGCATATCTTTTATTTGCGCTTGGTGAATAAGTCCAAACATGGTTTCGGTGATCATACCTTTAGCAATTGAAAACCATACTTTAGACACATCCCCCGTTGCAGCTGAATCACTGTACTGGCCTTTTTGGTATTGCTCGTAAGACGTACCAATACCGCTTTTACCTGCATAAGCCCAAAATGGCTCTACACCTGGTGCGCCAGGTGCCGATTTAACTTGTGCTGTGGTGCTTTCATTAGCTGTGCTTGTGTTTTGTGCGCCACAAGCTGTTAAGCCTAATGTTAAAAGTGAGGCGGTTATAAGGTTATATTTTTTCATTGTGTGTCCTTAATTAGAATTTTTAACGCGCATTACCGCAATGCCGGCAACAACAAACGACGCTGCGCCAATTAATAATGCGTAAATAGGCTGATTTGAAAATGCGTGACGTAAAATAAGCCCTAAAATACTGGCGGCAAGTAACTGCGGTATAACAATAAAGAAGTTGAAAATACCCATGTAAACGCCCATTTTGTTACTAGGTAGTGCGTTACTTAACATGGCGTAAGGTAGCGATAATATAGATGCCCACGCAAAACCCACCCCAATCATAGGAATAAGTAACATCTTAGGGTCTTGAATAAACATAAAGCTTGCAAGACCTAACGCACCCAGTAATAAATTAAAGCAATGCGCGCCTTTTAATCCCATTTTTTTAACTAAAAACGGAATACACATAGCGGCAATAGCGGCAAAACCATTGTAAGCGGCAAATAAAATACCCACCCAATCTGCACCATCGTTAAAGGCTTTAGAGGTTGCATCGCTACTCCCATAGTGAAAGCTTGTTACTGCTGCGGTGGTGTAAATCCACATGGCAAATAACGTAAACCAGCTAAAAAACTGCACCCATGCAAGCTGCTTCATAGCTTCTGGCATAGTAAATACATCTTGTACTACTTGGTAAAAACCCCCTTGTGTTTTATTAGCACTTTTAAGCGCTGCTGCAATCCACTGCACAATCCCAAACGCTAATAAACCACCAGCAAGTAGGTAAAGCTCCTTTTCAAGCGATAACCCAATTACTAATGCAAGAGTTGCTAAACCCAGTACCACAAAAATAATAGCGCCTTTATTAAAGTTAATATCAACCACTTTGCTAGATGTAGGTTGAGCGCTTTGCTTTTCAAAAGCTGCTAATTGTTCTGGGCTGTATTCTTTAGTTCGCGCCACGGTCCAAAGCACAGCAACAAGTAACACCACCCCGCCCCAATAAAATGAGTATTTCACAGACTCAGGAATTTGCCCTGGCGCTGCGGTATTGCTTACGTCAAACCAATTGGTCATCATCCAAGGTAGCGCCGAGGCTAACACTGCACCAATACCAATAAAAAAACTTTGTAAACCATAACCGGTAGCGCGTTGTTTTTCTGGCAAGTTATCGCCTACAAGTGCTCTAAACGGTTCCATGGTTACGTTAATTGACGCATCCATAATCCATAACATACCGGCGGCAATCCAAAGCGTAGGGGAATGCGGCATAATAAATAATGAAAGCGTTGTTAACACCGCGCCTATAAAAAAGAACGGACGGCGGCGGCCAAAACGGCCCCACGTTTTGTCGCTCCAGTAACCAATAATAGGCTGCACAATTAAGCCTGTAAGTGGGGCTGCAACCCATAAAATGGGTATATCATCAACTTGTGCGCCTAATGTTTGAAATATTCGGCTCACATTGCCGTTTTGCAAAGCAAAACCAAATTGTATGCCTAAAAAGCCAAAGCACATGTTCCATATTTGCCAAAAACTTAAATTTGGCTTATCGGTATAATTTTGATTATTCATTGCTAGCCTTATTTGTTAATACTGCGCTGCTAAATGCATCAAGTGTTAGGTTAAATGTAGCGCCTTGCGGGTGAGCTTTAAGCTGGGGGGTGTGATTTTCAAGTAAATCATTTAATAGTGTATTTTCACTCATTGCACCTAATTGTGCCTTTGATAAATTAACCGTAACTGTTTGAGATTGTTCGCTAAAGTTACTTAACACATACACACTTTGCTGGCCTAAAGAGCGGGTAAAACCAACAACACGTTCACTTCCTTCAAAGTTAAGTGCCGACATTTCCCCGCCCACTACAGCAGGTAAACTATTAAGTGACATAACTGCTTTGTAGTAGTCACGCAGTGCTACTTGCTCTGCGGTTAAGTTAGCGCCGTCAAACTTGCCGTTATTCATCCATGCTTGGTGCGCTGGCACGCCAATGTAATCAAAAATACTGGTACGTGTGGCTGTGCCAAATCCTGCGTTTTCAGAGCCATCTTCTCCCACATCTTGAGCAAAATATAAAAGCGTTGGCGCGCGGCTAATTAAATTAGAAACTACTAAAGCAGGTTTACCCCACTGGGCATTACCTGCAAAGTCTGGACTTGCGATGCGTTGCTCATCGTGATTTTCTAAAAAGTGCAGCATGTGCTGCTCTATATCGAGCACACTTTGATGCGCATCAAAAATACTAGTGGCAGGTTGTTTAAGTTGCATTATCGCTTTTAAGGTATCGTAAAAACCGACTTTATCGTAAAGGTAATCCATTTTACCTTGCTGAATATAGGCACGGTACATTAACGGGTTATATACTTCGGCCAATAAAAAGGCATCGCTTTTGTGCATTTTTATTGATGAATTTAAAAAGCTCCAAAACTCTACAGGTACCATTTCGGCCATGTCATATCTAAAGCCATCAACGCCTTTGTCTAGCCAAAAAAGCGCAATGTCTCTAAATTTGTACCAGCTATCCGGTAGCTCTTTGTCTTGCCAAAACGCATAATGAGCACGGTAATCCTTGTCCTTGTAATCATTTGGTAATTGAGCAAAATCGTAGCTACCATCTGGCTTTACGCCATAATTTACTTTTACTGTTTCGTACCAATCGTTAATATCGGGTTTTGGTGCACGGGCACCGTTACCTGTCCATTTAGCGGGTGTTTCATCAAAAAAGCCATCTGCAAGCGGGTGAGCCTTTCCACCTAATACGGTATAGGTTGTAGAAGTAGGCACTTGAAATGACTGCCCAGGGACATAATAAAAGTTGTTATTTTTATCGTACGTTTTACTGGTGTTGTCTTGTGCGCCGAAATCTTCTACGCCTTTTGGCTTTCCAAGTGATTGGTAATTTCGTGCTACATGGTTAGGCACTATATCAATAATGACTTTCATACCGTGGCTATGTGTACGCTCTATAAGCTGGCTAAACTCCCCCATGCGGTTTGTCACATTAACAGCTAAATCAGGGTTAACATCGTAGTAATCTTTAATTGCGTACGGTGAACCTGCGCGCCCTTTTACTACGTCGGGGTCATCTTGTGAAATGCCGTAGTCGGTATAATCGCCCACTAACGCATGGTGTAATACACCGGTATACCAAATGTGCGTGGTACCTAGCTCTTTAATGCCTTTGAGGGCTGCATCGTTAAAGTCGGCAAATTTACCTACGCCGTTTTGCTCTTTAGTGCCCCATGGCACATTGGCTGTTTGGGTATTACCAAACAAACGGGTAAATACTTGATATACAACCGGCTTTGTAAGTTCATTTTGTGTGTGTGCAGGTGGTTGCTGTTGTTCAGGTTTGTTATTTTCTGAACACCCTGTAGCAATAAGTGCACTACACAGTACTGCGGGTACATAAACTGATTTTTTCATTGTGTGTCTTTTTTGTCAGTATTGTTATTAACTTTATACTAAAGATTACTGCAGCAACCATACAGTTGCTGCATACGTATTCAGGTCACTATTGTGGCGTATTTATAACGAGTACCGTTGCGCTCATGGCTGGTAATTCAATGGTTTTACCAAGCTTTTGTGTGTGTTGAGTAAATAAATTAAATGCTGTGGTGCTGTTAGGCATCACCTCTTGCATATACTCAATGTTTTTTTGTAGCGCTTGAGTATTTTTATTCATAAATACCAACACCGTTTGCTCGTCGCTAATGCGGGCATAACTATACACCCCTTGTTGAGGCGTAAAGTGCACTAGTTTGCCTTTATCTAGCGCAGAGCTATCTTTTCTAAAGTTAAGCAAGGTGCTAATTGTTTTGTGCATGTCTTTTTGCTGCGCCGTGAGCCCTTTACCTGTAAAGGCATTACTCGTTTGGCCTTCAAATCCACCTGGGAAATCGATTCTAATATCGCCATGATCTTTACTTGGGGTGTTATCTAACAGTACTTCGGTGCCGTAATACATTTGCGCTATACCACGTGTGGTTAAAAATAACGTCATCGCCATTTTTGTTTTAGCAACATCTTGGCCAAGTTCGGTATAAACACGGCTCATATCGTGGTTATCGGCAAATACCATAATGTTATTGGTATCAGGGTATAAAAAGTCATTAGCTAGCGATTCATATACTTTAACCCAACCGGTATTCCAACTTTCATCTTCATTTAGTGCTTGAATTACAGACTCCTGTAAAGAAAAGTCCATCACGCTTGGTAAGCTTGATGTATAGCCATCTTGGTTATGCTTGCCACGTTGCCAGTAAGAGGCAATAGCTGGGTTAGACGTCCACTCTTCGCCAACAATATTAAAGTCTGGGTACTCTTGCATAATGGCTTTTGTCCAATCACTCAAAAATGCTTTATCTGAGTATGAGTAGGTATCAACGCGAATACCGCTTAAATCCGCGTATTCAATCCACCAAATCGAATTTTGAATTAAATATTCGCTTAACAGTGGTTCGCGCTGATTTAAATCAGGCATGGTTTCTACAAACCAGCCATCGTTAAACTGGCGCTTGTCGTATTCACTGGCGTGTGGGTCTTGTATGGTTTGTCGCGCATGGCTAGTAGCATTTTTGCCTTTATTAAACTCGCCATTAAAGTTAATCCAATCTTTAGTGGGTTTATCCTTAACCCATGTATGCTCAGAGCCAAAATGGTTTAGTACCATATCCATTACCAGCCCTATACCATGTTCTTTTGCCTTTATTGATAACGTTTTGTATAACTGGTTTGAGCCCATACGTGGGTCAACATTATAAAAGTCTGTAATTGCATAACCATGATAAGAATAATCTGGCATGTTGTTTTCAAGTACTGGGGTAAGCCAAAGCTGTGTTATACCTAAATCATCTAAGTAAGGTAATGCGTTTATAACACCTTGAATATCACCACCGTGGCGCCCGCCCTTTATACTTGGGTTTGCCGCTTCTAACATGCTTGGAACCGTATCGTTTTGTTTATCACCATTAGCAAAGCGATCTGGGTTAATTAAATAAAGCGTATCAGCTGATGTAAACCCTTGACGCTGAGCGCTGTTTTTATCTCGCTCAAGAAGTGGAAACTCAAAGTTATTGCGTGTTTTGCTGCTATTAAATTCAAGCGTTCCGGCTTTAGCAGCATCGCTAACAGTAATATTCAAAAACACATAATTTGGGTTATCTGTGCGCGTTACTTTATTTAACTTAACGCCGTTGTATTTAGCTAATTTAATTTGCTCGTTTGCAATGTTTTGCTCATGCACCATGACGGTGATGGTATTTTTGTTCATACCAACCCACCAATTAGCTGGCTCAACGTCAAGTGCGTAGCTAATGGTTGGTAAGGTACATGCACCTACGAGTAAAAGTTTATTTAAAAATTTCATCATTAGACCTTTTTAATTTTTGCTAAAAATTCTTTATGAGGAGGTAGCTGCTCTACCGTTGAAGTAATAAGCGTGTTTAATGTGGAAAATAAATCGTTAAGTTGTTCACTACTGAGTGAGTCAACAATACTGTTGTAATCATTGGGAATAAGCCCTTGGCCAATAAAAACCTGTTGCCAAGCAACCTCGGCAAATAGTTCATCGTTTTCACGCACTACTTTGCCTGTGTGTTTAAATAAATTGAGTTTATGGGTTAATGAATCGGGAATATCCATTTGCTTGCATTGTCGCCAAAATGGAGAGTCTTCTCGCTCTGTTAGTTTGTAATGCAAAATTATAAAATCACGAATGTGCTCTATTTCGGTTACGCTTTGCTTATTAAACTCTGCAACTAACGCATCGCTAATACCATTATGCGGAAACAGCTTTATTAAACGGGTTACGGCACTTTGTATTAAATGAATACTGGTAGACTCTAACGGCTCTAAAAAGCCACTTGCAAGGCCAACCGACACCACGTTTTTATGCCATTGTTTTAACCGCCGTCCTGTTTTAAATTTAATCACCCGCGGCTCAGTAATGGGCTCAGCGGGTAAATTATTTAATAATAACTGCGTTGCCGCATCGTCAGATAAGTAACGACTACAATACACCAAGCCATTACCTATTCGGCTTTGCAGCGGTATTTGCCACTGCCAGCCTGCGCTGTGTGCAATTGAACGCGTATAAGGTTTTAGCGAATCAGTACCACGAGATTGCACAGCAACGGCGCTATCGCATGGTAAGTAATGAGACCAATCTACAAAACCTGTGTTAAGGGTTTGCTCTATGAGTAAGGCGCGCTGGCCTGTAGCGTCTATAAAAAGGTCGCCATTTATTTGCTGTGCATTATCAAGGGTTAATGATTTTATATTGCCTGATAGAGGGCATTGTTCTACCTGCTCTATTTTGGCATCAATATGCTCAACACCCCGTAATGTTGCGATCTTTTTTAAAAAATCGGCATATAAAGTTGCATCAAAATGATACGCATAACTCAAGCCAGGCAGTTGCGTATTAGGTATAGTATTTAGGGGAGCAAATTTATGCTGTTTTGCCGCTTGGTAATTTAACGAAAAATCCCATAGGCTATCTTCAGAGCCTGTAATTTTTCCCTTTACCCAAAAATTGTAAAAATCACAAAAGGGGAAATCTTTTCCAAATGAGCCAAAAGCATGCATGTAGCTATGAGAGAGGGTTTTCCAATTTTCGAACTCAATACCTAATTTTATAGATGCATTGGTGGCGTTTATAAAATCTTGCTCGTTTATACCCAGCGCGTTATTAAGTTGAATAATAGGCGGAATTGTTGCTTCACCAACACCTATAGTGCCTATTGAGCTTGATTCTATCAGCGTTATGTTAATTACTTTACCTAACACTTTATTAAGCAATGCGGCTGTTATCCACCCTGCCGTGCCACCACCAGCAATTACGACGTGTTTTATTGATTTCATATTATTGTCCACGTTTACAGTTTAAAGCTTTGTTAAGTTTGATAAAGTAGCTATAAAAAAGCCCTTGTAAAACAAATTACAAGGGCTCCTACACACAACCTTTATTATAGCTTGTAGCTAAAGCCTAACAAGTAAGTACGACCGTAATCTTGGTAGTCACGAACTTGTAGCGCGTTATCGCCAGAAAGCGATGTAAACGGCTCTTCTGTTAAGTTTTGAACTTGGAACTGAATAGATAAACCTTCGAGGCTTTCAATACCGGCTTCAGAGAAGTCATATCCTGCTTGCACATCCCAAATAGTCTCACCCAGAATATCAACTTGTTGAGTATCAAAACCTAGCCCATATACATCACCTTTGAAGTCACTACGCTTACGCATACTAGTACGTAATTGAATACCATTCATTTCGTAGTAAACCGTTAAGCTTTGAATTTTATCTGATAGACCCGGTAGCTCGTACTCGTTACCGTTTTGATCTTCTATGTCAGATTCAATACCGGTATGACTGGCAATTAAGCCAAAGCCTTCAAGTGACGGGTGGAATATTTTAAATGGTAGCGCGAGAGATAGCTCGTAACCGTATAGGTCACCCCCACCGCCATTAACTTTACCACTGCCCGTCCCCTCAGATGTTGCAGGAATTTCACCTGTTGATGGGTCAGCAACGCCCGACATATCAATTTCGTATGTGCCGTCAAAAATCCACTGGGTTATGTCTTTGTAGAAAAACGCAGCAGAGAAGTAACCTTCATCACTAAAGTAGTTTTCGTATGTTAAGTCGTAACCCGTTGCCTCTTTTGGCTCTAAATTAGGGTTACCACCCGATACAGACCAGTAGTTACCATTTTCATCAGGTGTTGTGTTGTATGACGCATCAACAGATGAGTTCATTTCATCCAAACGGGCGCGTGAGATTGTTTTAGCTGCACCAAAACGCACTGTTTGCTGCTCATCAATTGCTAGTGATAAGTTTAAGCTTGGTAATACGTGAGAATAATCGTGGCTAAGATCTGTCGGCGTAACAAAAATATTACCATCATCGTCTGAATTAAAAGCGTTACTTTGTGAAGACTGGTCAGTATGTACATAACGTACACCAATGTTACCTGTTAATGCTAAACCACTCACTTCAGCATTAATATTAGCTTGTACAAACGCCGAAGTAATTTCTTCTTTTACTGTCCACGATTTAGTTAAGTGACTTGTGTCTGCTAATCTTTGGTCAACGAGTGTATAATAGCCATCGTTTAATAAACTGTTAGCGTTATAGGCAATCATATCGCCCATGCCAATAAAGTTTAAATCGACACTGCCCATTCGGTACTGCTCTGGCACAGCTAGCATGCCAGGATTATCAAGTGAAAAACCCGATAGTGTCATATAAAAGCCTTGCGAATCTTTGGTTTTTTCGCGCTCTTTATAAGACATGCCAAATTCAATTGAGCTAAAGTATTCGTTTTCTAATACTTTAGAAGCCGCTAGCTTTAACGTAGACAGCTCATCTTCAATGGTTGGGGCATTGATGAATCCATCCTGTGCCTGATCTTTATAACCAGAAATATCATTTCCATCAGCATCAACTAAACCATACTTATTATTCAATGCTTTGTTTGACCCCCAAGAAAGTGGACCACCTAATTGAATCAAACTATAGTCACTGTAATCTAAGTCATGAGTAAACGTAGCGCCAGTATTACCACCGTTAAATGTGTAACCTAAGTTATCTGCAACGCCACGTGAATCACCACGCCCTGTACCTGAGTAACTTTCAAGGCTCCAAATTTTACGATCAACTTGCGAGTAACTTGCATCAAACTCAACTGACCAAGCATCGTCAATATCGTATTTAGTATTAAAACCAAATGCGGTTAGCTCTGCTTCACGCTCTTCATAATCGTTACGAACAACTACACGCTGGCCATTAGTAACAGCACTGGTAATAAATCCGCTTGCATCATCTACAGCTACGCTTGCAGGGTCAATTGAGCCTTGCCCCCATGCAAATGGAATTTCGATACCACGTAAGATTTTTTCATCTGTAAAATCTACATATAATGCATCAAACGTCATATTTAGTTTGTCAGTGGGTGCCGCTTCTAGTACGAGCATGGCTGAATCACGTTCAAGTGTTGATGAACGCACAAATGGTTTTGCACCACCTAAAATTGAATATGTTTGGCCACCTACTTCTCTTTCGGGGTAGCCCCAAGCGTTCCAGCGTTTTTCTTGGTTTGGTGAACTCATGGTGTTTAGTGCAAATGCAACACCTATAGTGTCATCAGCAAACTGATCAATGTATGAAATAGTACCGCGATAACCGTCGTCGTTACCGTCTGGGTTTAGTTTATCAAAGCTGGTTTGCTCGTATTGGCCATTAACTTGGAATACACGCTCGCCTTTACTTAAAGGACGCACGGTTTGCATGTTAATAACACCGGCAATACCTTCGGCTTCGATACTTGCGTTAGGTGTTTTATATACAGTAACGCCGCTCATGATTTCTGAAGGGTAAAGGTCAAACTCTACGCCGCGGTTATCGCCAATAGATACTTGCTCGCGGCCGTTAAACGTAGTACCACTTTCGTTTTCACCAAAACCACGAATTGATACTCTACTTGCACGACCATCTAGGCGCTGCGCTGTTAAACCAGGTAAGCGTGCAATAGACTCAGCAATTGATGAGTCAGGTAGTTTACCTATATCTTCTGCAGAAATAGATTCTACAACCTGTGTAGAAAAGCGTTTGGTGTTGATAGATTCAACAACACTGCCACGAAAGCCTTTTACTTCGATAACCTCAACGTCATCATTTTTAACTGTATCTTCTTGCGCTGCTACAGAGGTAAAGCTTGCTAAACCTGCAGTTGCTAATGCCAAAGTTAATATACTTGGTTTGAACATAGACATGATGTTTTTCCCGTTACCCATATTGTGATACCCGCTTCTTTATTTGAGTGATAGTCAAACAGGCGAGCTAATTTTGTTGTCAGCATCAATATTAACGCTCGAATTATTTTATTAACAACTTTATGCATACGTATTCAAGACTATGCAACGCATTAAAAATTAACAATAAGTTCACAAACCCAAGGCTAACCTATTGATTTTAAATTTATTATTATGGTGCAACATGATTGTTAATGAGTTTTATAAAAATACATTTGTGCGCAGTATGAATTACTTACGATACAGCGTGTAACTAGCGTTAAATAAGGCATTTTTTAATATTTACATAAGTTATTTTAATAATTTGAGTTTTATGAAATTGGTAAGACCATTCGACACTTTCACCAATACCGTGCAAGCCTTTTAAAATAAGCACCAAAACAGATCGCACCTTTTTATTTATAAGTAAAAAGCATGATTGGTAAAGCTAGCAATAAAAATACAGCACCTTAAATACACCTTCTTAAAAGTACTTTTAAGTGAGTAAATTAGCTGCATACGTATGCAGGCTTTTTACAGAGTAGCCCCCTTCACGTATGCTTTTTGAAAATTTAGCGATTGTTTCAATCGAACTAATAACAATATAAATACTGTGTGGAACGACGGAGAAAAGCATGGCCCAACAGCAGTGGTATAAAGGTGCGGTTATTTATCAGGTTTACCCGCGAAGCTTTCAAGATAGCAATAACGATGGTATTGGTGATCTTAAAGGGATAATTAATCGCATTGATTACATTAAAAGCTTAGGCGTTGACGCTATTTGGATTTCTCCTTTTTTTAAATCGCCAATGAAAGATTTTGGCTATGATATTAGCGATTATCGCGACATAGACCCTATTTTTGGTGACTTGAACGACTTTGACGAATTAATAGATCAAGCTCACAAACGCGGTATTAAAATTATTATTGACCAAGTGTTAAGCCATACATCAGACCAACATCAATGGTTTTTAGATAGCCGCGAAAACCAAAACAATAATAAAGCCGACTGGTACGTATGGGCAGATGCTAAAGACGATGGTACAGCGCCAAATAACTGGTTATCTATATTTGGTGGCGGCGCGTGGCAATGGGAGCCTCGTCGTGGTCAGTACTATTTACATAACTTTTTAACCGAACAGCCTGATTTAAACTTTCATAACCCAGAAGTAAGAAAAGCAGTGCTTGATAACGTTGAGTTTTGGCTTAAAAAAGGGGTTGATGGATTTAGGCTAGATGCAATTAATTTTTGCTACCACGATGCACAACTGCGCGATAATCCAGCAAAGCCAAAAGATAAGCGCCAAGGCCGTGGCTTTAGTGAAGATAACCCGTATGCTTTTCAGTATCACTATTATAATAACACTCAGCCAGAAAACATTGAGTTTATGCAAGACATACGTGCATTACTTGATAAGTACCCAGGTACTGTGTCGTTAGGTGAAATTTCATCAGAAGATTCATTGGCCACAATGGCAGAATATACCCAAGGCGGTGATAAGCTGCACATGGGCTACAGCTTTGAACTACTTACTGATGATTATTCAAGTGAATACATTAGAGAAACAGTACAAACACTGGAGCAACGTATGCTTGAGGGTTGGCCATGCTGGGCGTTTAGCAACCACGATGTAGAGCGCGTAGCGAGCCGCTGGAGCCAAAGTGGTGAAATTAACTCTGCACAATGCAAAATGCTTACAGCCCTACTTGCTTCTTTGCGTGGTAGCGTATGCATGTACCAAGGTGAAGAGCTTGGCTTAGGTGAAGCTTCTGTTGCATTTGAAGACTTACAAGACCCGTACGGCATTACTTTTTGGCCTAACTTTAAAGGCCGTGATGGCTGCAGAACACCAATGCCGTGGGATGACAATAGCTCAGAACATGCAGGTTTTAGTAATGCAAAACCTTGGTTACCTGTCGATAACGCGCACACTCAAAGTGCTGTATCTGTTCAAGATAAAGATTCAGACTCTATACTTAATGCCTACCGTGAGTTTATGGCATGGCGTAAACAGCATGCTGTGTTATTAGAAGGCGACATTGAGTTTATTAAGACGGCCGAGCCTATACTCGCTTTTTACAGAACATTAAATGAGCAAACAATGCTGTGTGTGTTTAATTTAGCACAAACCAATCAAACAGTTGAGCTGACTAAAACAGTGACTGAAGCGCATGACTCACTATCTCATTGTAGTGCCACTTTAGAAGGTAATACGTTAAGCATAAGCGGTTTTGGGTGCTATTTTGCTTTTGTAAAATGAGAATGCCCTGACTAACAATACAAAAAAGCCCGATTTTATCGGGCTTTTTTGTGCGCTCAAATCGTGGGGCTGCTACAGCCGGTATTAAGAGGAAATACCGGCCGTCAAAACACTAATTTAACCTTTTTAATGTGATTGTGTTTTACTATTTAAATAATCAGTGAGCGCAAATAATACGCCTGAGCTAACAAAGGTAACGTGGATTATCACTTTCCAAAATAACTCATCACTTGAGTGAATATTTGAATTAATAAATACCTTTAAAAGCTCCACTGCCGATATAGCGACTATTGCACTGATCAACTTCATTTTTAAACCAGAGAAGCCAACCTTGCCCATCCATGATGGCCTATCTTCATGGCCATCAATATTAAGCTTAGATACAAAATTTTCATAACCACTAAAAATTATAATAAGTAATAAACCTGCCAATAAGGCGGTATCAACCAACGTAAGTATACCTACCAATAGCTCTTGGTTAGTCGCGCTAAAAGTGGCAATCCCCATTAAATAAAGCTGCTTAAAAAACTTAATAAGCAGTAATATTACAGCAAATAGTAAGCCCACAAAAAACGGCGCCAATAACCAGCGACCTTTAAATATAAATGACTCTAAGCCCTGCTCTACTTTGTGTATTTTACGGGCCGTATTAGCTGCTTTTACTTGATCTTCTAACATTAATTTATCTTTTTATAAAAAAGCGACCTTAGCTTATAATTTATTTAAGCACAATTACTTATATAATTATTTGTGAGTAATTTACTCATCTTAACGATAAAAATTTTTCGTTATCTTTTATTTTCAATTCGATTAAAAATCACCATACCAACAGAGTTGTTCTGCATTGGGCACTATTTAAGTACAGCATTAAAATGTATTTAAATCGTCAAACCATTTATTTAGGAATAAACAAATGAATAAAGCATTGCTAGCATTAATAGTAGCACCACTTTTTGCTGTATCTGCAACATATGCAGTCGCAGACGATGCACCTGCAGCTTCTGCACAAACAATAACAGAATACACAGATATGTGTATAAATTGGGCTAAAGACGACGACGTAACTAACGATGATTTATATGCATATGTATTACAGTGCGTAAATGACGAATTAGAGTCTGAAGGCTATAAAAAAGTCTCATCTGTTAAAATTTAAATCTTTTATTAATAGCAATTAGCATAATTAAGTGATCTATTTTGAGACTGGAAAAACGTGTTGATAGCAAGGCAAAAAATTCGCTATTTAGTTGTTAAATGAGAACTTTTTAACGCAGATAGCGACACGTTTAGCCCTTAAAAATGATTAAATATTATTGCGGATTGGTATAAGGCTATGTGGCTAACAAAGCCATTGCGACACTTAGCCTAATATAAAAAAACCGGAATGACACAAGCTGTGCATTCCGGTTTTTATTTGTAAATAAATTTTAACGTTTATTCAGCTTCTTTTTTTGCTTTAGGCTTAGCCGGCGATTTTTTTGCGGGCGCTTTCTTTTTCGGCGTTGCTTTTTTCTTTGCTTCTTCTACCCACTTACCTGCTTCAAAGTGAGCAGTCCAGCCTGTGGCTTTTCCGTCCACTTCAGTCATCACGTATTGCGCTTTATTTTTACGGCTATAACGTACTACCGCTAAATTACCCTCAGGATCTTTTTCTGGCGCATCAGCTAAGTAATAAAACTTAGGTGAAATACGGTCTCTAAAACGCTTTAGCTCAGCCACTTTAGGCGCGCGCGTCTCGCGTGATTTAGGGAAAGTGTTAGCCGCCAAGAAAATACCTGCAGCCCCATCACGTAAAACAAAATAAGCTTCTGACTTTTCACATTCAAGTTCTGGTATGTGTACTGGGTCTTCTTTTGGTGGCGCAGCTTCACCGTTTTTAAGTAACTTACGCGTATTTTTACACTCTTCGTTGTTACAACCAAAATACTTACCAAAACGGCCTGATTTAAGCTCCATGTCTGAGCCACATTTATCACATTCGATAATAGGGCCATCATACCCTTTAATCTTAAAGGTACCTTGCTCAACGATGTACCCTTCACAAGCAGGGTTATTACCACAAACATGTAATTTACGGGTTTCGTCTATTAGGTAAGAGTCCATAGCCGTTTCACAGATTGGACAGCGCTTCATTTGCATTAATGTTTCAGTTTCAATGTCCTCAACATCTGCGGCAACCGCTTCATCCCCTGAAACTAAGTTCATCGTGGTTGTACAACGCTCTTTAGGCGGTAAGTTATAACCTGTACACCCTAAAAATACCCCTGTAGATGCTGTGCGGATACCCATTTTTCTGCCACATGTAGGGCAGTCAATATCGGTTTCGACCATTTGATTAAGGCGCATTCCGCCTTGCTCTGGCTCATCTTTGGCTATGTTTAATTGCGTAGAAAAATCAGCATAAAACTTATCAAGCACCTGAGTCCATACACGCTCGCCTTCGGCGATATCATCTAAACGACCTTCCATTTTAGCCGTAAAGTCAAAGTTCATTAAATCGGTGAAGTTCTCAACCAAACGGTCGGTAACTATTTCGCCCATTTTTTCAGCGAAGAAACGACGGTTTTCTACCCGTACATAACCACGATCTTGAATTGTTGAAATAATTGATGCATACGTAGATGGACGACCAATACCACGTTTTTCAAGCTCTTTTACTAAACTTGCTTCACTAAAGCGCGCTGGCGGTTTAGTAAAGTGCTGCTTAGGATCAAGCTCAATTAAACTAAGTACTTCGCCTTCTTTTACTGCTGGCAGCGATTGATCTTCTTCATTCTTTTTACGTACCGCAGGTTGCACTTTTGTCCAACCATCAAAACGAAGTACTCGCCCTTTTGCTTTTAGTTGAAACTCATCAGCGGCCACAGTAAGCGTTGTTAAATCGTACTCTGCAGGCACCATTTGACAGGCTACAAACTGACGCCAAATTAATTCGTACAGCTTTTTAGCGTCCGCATCAACGCCTTCTACATGTCCAGAAAGTACTGTTACGCTTGAAGGACGAATCGCTTCGTGCGCTTCTTGTGCGTTACCTTTTGAGCTGTAGCTAATTGGCTCTTTAGGTAAGTATTTTGCACCAAACTCTTGAGTTACATAATCACGACACATTTCAACCGCATCTTTTGACAGGTTAGTTGAGTCGGTACGCATATAAGTAATGTAACCGCCTTCGTAAAGGCGCTGTGCAAGCATCATGGTTTTTTTAACGCCATAGCCTAAACGGGTACTGGCGGCTTGTTGCATAGTTGAAGTAATAAAAGGTGCACTTGGGCGGCTTTTACTTGGTTTTTCTTCAACACTAATTACTTTATATTCTGCGCTCTCAAGGCGTTTAACTGCGGCTGTAGCCTCAGCCTCATTTACGGGCTTAAATGGCTTGTCTGCTTGTTTGGTGACTTCTAAGCGTAATTGTGACTCAGTATTTTTAACATCGGCGTGGATATCCCAAAACTCTTCTGGAATAAACGCTTTAATTTCACGCTCGCGCTCTACTAATAAGCGTACCGCAACCGATTGCACACGCCCAGCAGAAAGCCCGCGCGCTACTTTAGCCCATAATAATGGCGATACCATAAAGCCAACTACACGGTCTAAAAAGCGGCGTGTTTGCTGTGCATATACCATGTCGGTATTTAGCTCGCCGGGTGTTTCAAACGCTTGTTGAATCGCATTTTTTGTAATTTCGTTAAATACAACGCGTTTATATTTTTCAGGCTCACCGCCAATAATTTCTTGAAGGTGCCAAGCAATTGCTTCCCCTTCTCTATCCAAATCCGTTGCGAGATAAACTTGGTCTGCATTTTCGGCCAGCTTTTTTAACTCTTGAACTACTTTCTCTTTACCCGGCAAAATTTCGTAATGTGGCTCCCACCCTTTTTCAGGATCAATACCCATACGTGCAACTAAATTAGTGTAATCTCGTTGCTGTTTATACGCTGCCTTTTCTTCAGGCTCCATTTTACGAACTTCAGCTGGCGTTTTAGTCGCCGGTACTTTAGCCTTGCTCGAACCTGAAGTAGGTAAATCACGCACATGTCCAATACTGGACTTTACGATGAAGTCTTTACCTAAGTATTTATTAATTGTTTTAGCCTTAGCAGGTGACTCTACAATTACTAGCGATTTGCCCATAGTTGCCTATTTCTAACCAAATATTTAAATGTGTTTTGCCGACATAAACGGCGCGAATATTTATAGGTATATCTACAAACACCTATTGTTACAAGCTTTTAATACAAACTTTTCAGTATTTACTGAATAAACAAACAATTTTTGTTGTTAAATTATACAAACTAGTGTTTTTAGAATAATTGCTGAGGAATATATAGAACACAAATAAAAAAGCCAACCTTAAAGGTTGGCTTTTTTTACATTCTATCTATTATAAATCGTCACTGACGCTAACAGAAAGAGTACTTTCAAGCCCAGAAGGCGCCTCAGCTGTGACAGTTAAAATACCGCTAAATTGCTCATTACCACCATCTAAATCCTCACGTGTAATACCAAACGAAAGGCCTACAGGCACAATACTTGTCGTATTTGGGTAAGTGTAGTTATCACTACCCGTTAAAATACCATTGTCTGTATCAATAGAAATAGTAGTTTCCGCAGGCATTGGGTTGTTATAAAGGTCAGCAATAAATACCGTAAGGTTTAGACTTGATGCACCCGTAGTTTGGGTTAAGTCTATTGCATCAACCTGGCACATTAACGCGCTGGTTGGATCGTTTTGTACACGGCGTACAAGTGGGCTTGCAGGGTCGCTGTTTACACGAACCTCTGAAGCAGTTGCACCCACAATAGCAGAGCAATCATCAGCGTACGTAACGAGTCTAAAGAAAGCAGTATCACCAGACATCACGATTTCTTGATTTTGAAACACGTTAACCATTTGACGGCTACAAATACCTGCAAGTTCCTCTTCTTCACGGCACAGTAAACCGTTGTAAAGCCCATTCTCAGTGGTCCATGTACCATTACCATCAAAATCAACAAACTCTTCAAACTCGTCACCAGTAGAGTTATCACGTGAACATGGATCTGTACCATCATTACAGTCTTTGCCACCATAAGTGCCATCTTCATTGTTATCGATAAAGGCTTCTGGAATATCAAATAAATCATCAAAAAAGTCTTCGCTATCGAAGTAACCGTTACCATTTAAATCAGAAAAGGTTTCTTCACCAATCGCATAAGCATGTACCGTTGCGCGTCCGCCTAGGGGTAAATCTACCGTTAAGTCATTATTTAAAATACCTAACGGGCATGGTAAGCCGCCATCACACTTCTGTGTAATAGTATTTTCATACATAGAGTCAGTAAATGGACGTGGGTTACTACTTGTCCATGTTACGCTACACGCACCATTAGTTGTGGTACAACTTGGCTCTATTACGCCCCCTTCTGTGATAAAGCTAACTGCAGTTCCATCTGGCACAGGGTTGTTAAAGTGATCAGCTAAACGAGCGTTAACCGATACCGTATTACCATCAACATTTAATGCGTGCGGGTTGAAAATGGAACGCGACAACGAGAAGCTGTTTTGATCAGCAATACCTGTGCTAACAACTAGGGTATCTGAAGGCGCGGTGACAATAACAGTGTTGCCATCAACCTCTTCTTCACTCGATGCAATGACACGTACAGGCGTGGCTATTGAGCCCGATTGTACTGAAGTCGTTACTTCACCACTGGCATTAGTGATTGCGCTGGCGGTGCCTAACGTTATACCACCAACGGCCGTAGACAGTTCAAAGTTAACCGTTCTTGAAGCTAAATCATTGCCATTTGAATCGATAAGTTTAAATGTTACTTCAGATATTTCTGTTCTATCAGCTCCACCTGTGCCCTTTAATGCAATTACTGGCTCGGTCACTTCTACAAATTGTAAAAAGCCAATATTGGCTGGTGATACATTTATAGTCGTGCTCGCAGAAACCGTATCGCCACCGGTGATCACCGTGGCTGTAATTATATCGCCACCCACACAAGTAAGTGGGCGGTATGTAGAGCGCGCAAAGCCGCCAATACTGGTTACTGTTTCATCTATAAGTGCTTGACCAGAGCCAACACAACCAGATGAAAACTCAACAGTAAGTGGTGTGGTATAAAGCTCACCGTCTTTTGAAATTTCTATTGAGATGAGTGCTGTCGCACCTGCAGCTAATAGCTCATCGTCAGCAATCGAGCTGCTAATAGCAATTTCAACATCTACAGCAGCAATTTGAAATGCCTTGGTTAAATCGCTATCAAGCACTGACACAGTAATCTCACCAGCGCCTACATCTTGACCTGGCACTATATCTAAAAGTGCAATACCGTTTGCATCGGTAATTGCTGTACCAGTTGAAGGTGTAATTGAGCCAATTGTTGTGCTTGCTGTTACCAAAGTTTGTGAAAGTGGTGTTGTCGAATTTTCATTTGTTACTTGTACATAAAGAATCGCAGTTGAATCACCAGAAATACTCGTCACTGTGTCACATTGGCTTGCATCTCTTTGTGATTTAAAGTCTGCTGGACAATTTTGTAAAATAGAAAAGCTAATATCGGCAGTACTTTGGTCTGGATTTACAGCATCGCCTTTTGTATAAAAACCCAAAGTTTGTTCAACACCTTCATATTGAGCTGTTATAACACCTGCCCCTTCTACAGTCCCCGACGTTAAATTAATTGATGCAACACCGCTGCCATTTGTTAGTGCTGTACCAATACTTGGAATTAAGTTTCCTAATGTTGATGAGAAGTTTACAACCGCCCCTTCAACTTCAACACCATCACCGTCTAATATAGTTGCTTTAACTACCGCACTGTCAGCTGCGCTGATTGTACTAATTTCTGATAAAGTCGTTGAAGAGGTAAGGCTTAAACCGATAGAAAAGTCTAGCGACTCACCTTGAATGGGCGCATCGCCTTCAGTCGTGAACGTATAACCGTCCGAGCTAAAAACTGTATTTTCATTATCTGTGTAAGTGGCAACAATTGAGCCAGCACCCGCTTCAGTCCCTGCTAGCAAGCTAATTGTGGCAATACCTTGTTCATTTGTTAAAGCAGTACCATTAGTAGGGTTTATAGTGCCTAAACCAGTAAGCACGAATTCAATTAATTCATAAGCAGCTGGCTCATTATTAATTAATAGTTCAACTTGAGCAGTGGCGGGGTTTAAATAGTCAACACTTCGAGTTGCTCCACCTGATGAATCAACAAGCGAGACGCTTAATTGTGGATCTGTTGATTGAGCGCCATCTGACTCAAATGCAAATGTGTCTGTGTAACTTACGCCATCAACTGTATAGGTTGCAGTTACTTCACCAGCTCCCGCATTTTCACCTGCGGTAAGCTCTATTGTCGCAATACCATTTGATTGAGTTAACGCAGTGCCTGCTGTAGGATTTAATTCACCTATTGAGTCTGCAAGGGTAAAAGTAATTCGCTCGCCCGAAACCGCATCGCCATCATTATCTTCTAAAGTAGCTCTAAGTTCTAAAGGAGCACTGGCTGTAACTGCGTTTGACTCAGTGTCGCTAGATTGTAAATAACCTTTTAAGGTTACCGTAAAAGTGGATGTTTCTGTTGTAGAATCGTCATCATCTCCGATGGTGCCGTCTTTTTCGATTGTTCCACCACCACCACAAGCGCAAAGCATGATGCTAAATAGTGTAATGCTGAGTAGTCGCGTTAAAGGCATGGACCTCTCCCTAGCGTTGTTATTATTTACTAATAGTTGTTTACCTAATATTAACCTATAACTTAGTCTAATATCACAGTTTTTTATCACTTTTTTATGTAAAAAATTCCGCAAAGGTTATTTTTTTCTGTAGTAAATATTTCCTTGCTGGTAGTCTATGGCAAATTTGAAAAAATAGATTAGGGAATATGTCTAAAATACGTTCAATGAGTTTAACTACCCGTATCATGATAGGTATGGGGCTAGGTATTGCAGTAGGCTTTTTATTTCAAGCTATATTAGCTGGTGAAGACGATTATCTAATTCCTCTTGGGTTATTCTCTTTGCCAATTAAAGCTTTTTTTGTAGATGGCCTTTTCCATGTTGGCGGACAAATTTTTATTGCCAGCTTAAAAATGTTGGTTGTACCGCTGGTATTCGTCTCGCTTGTATGTGGTACGTGTAGCTTAAGCGATCCTAAAAAATTAGGCCGTTTAGGCGGTAAATCTATTGGCTTATATTTAGTGACTACTGCCGTGGCTATCACGGTAGCTATTTCATTGGCGTTATTATTTAACCCAGGCCAAGGTATTGCACTGCCATCAGATGCAAGCTTTAACGCAAAAGAAGCCCCTACACTGGCTCGCGTTATTATCGATATGTTTCCTACTAACCCATTTGAAGCAATGGCTAAAGGCAACATGCTGCAAGTTATTGTGTTTGCACTTTTATTTGGTGTTGCAATGGCACTAAGTGGTAAAGCAGGTAAACGTGTAGCTGCCGTATTTGAAGATTTAAACACGGTTATTTTAAAACTTGTTACACTGCTAATGAACATTGCACCTTACGGCGTGTTCTTTTTAATGGCCAAACTTTTTACTACTATCGAAATGGGATTAATAGTCAGCCTTGCTAAATACTTTTTAGTGGTAGTGGCGGCATTATTGATTCATGCTTTTATTAACTACAGTATTATTTTGAAAGCTCTTACAGGCCTTAACCCACTAATTTTCTTAGCTAAAATGAAGCACGCATGTTTATTTGGCTTTAGTACTTCAAGTTCAAGCGCGACAATGCCTATTACACTTGAAACTGCGACCAAAAAACTGGGTGCAAACAACTCAGTTGCCTCTTTTACTATTCCGCTTGGTGCCACCATTAACATGGACGGCACAGCCATTATGCAAGGTGTTGCAACGGTATTTATTGCACAAGTGTTTGCTGTTGATTTAACAATATCTGATTACTTAATGGTTATTTTAACCGCTACGCTTGCCTCGGTAGGCACCGCGGGTGTGCCTGGTGTGGGTTTAATTATGCTTGCCATGGTACTTAACCAAGTAGGTTTACCAGTAGAAGGTATTGCCATTATCATTGGTGTTGACAGGCTTCTCGATATGACGCGCACAGCAGTTAATATAACAGGCGACTGTATGGTAACTTGTGTGGTTGCTAAATCAGAAGGTCAATTAGATGAAAAAATATTTAACGACCCGAACGCCGCTAAAGATTTAGAAGATTACCACAAATCTACTGAGTAATTATTCAAGCCCATAAAAAAACCCTTGCTATGCAAGGGTTTTTTATTACCTTAAATACCAATCCGCATAATTAAGTGATCTATTTTGAGGATGGATATAATAACGCTTTATGGGTTCATTGCTTTAAAGCGCGACATTAAATTAACCCCTGCTTTATTGATAGAACTACTAAGCCCAATTGCTAACTTATCACTTAATCCTTTCTTAATTTTGTATTTTACTTTGTATATTTGACGCTCAGCTTGTTGCTCTAATAACGCATCATCACTGGTTTTAATGACATCAACTAAGCCTTTTTCAATTGCTTGTGTTGCAAACCAGTGCTCACCCGTTGCCACATTATCAATATTAAGTGTTGGCCGTTGGCTGCTTACAAACTCTTTAAACAAACCATGTGTTTGCTCTATTTCGTCACGAAACTTTTCGCGGGCTTTATCTGTGTTTTCGCCGAACAAGGTTAACGTACGTTTAAATTCGCCTGCGGTAATTTGCTCAAACTCCACATCGTTTTTCTTTAAAATTTTATTAAAATTAGGTATTTGTGCAATTACACCAATAGAGCCAACAATAGCAAAAGGAGCGGCTAATATTTCATCGGCCACACAGGCCATCATGTAACCGCCACTAGCTGCAACTTTATCTATTGATACAGATAGTTTAATCCCTGCTGTTTTAAAACGCTGTAATTGCGATGCAGCTAAACCATAGCCATGCACCACTCCGCCCCCACTTTCTAAGCGAACTAATACTTTATCTTTTTCAGGGTTAGCAATGGCAATAATTGCAGTCACTTCTTCGCGTAGGCTTTCAACTTCGTGTGCATCCATACTACCTATAAAGTCAATAACATATAGGCGTGGCTTTGGCTCATCATTTGCTGTTTTTTTAGACTCGACTTTTTGCGCTTTAAGGTGCGCTTTTAACTCTTTTTTAGTTAACGTATTTTCTAAAAAACTATCTTTTAAATCATCTAATTGCTCAGATAAATCGTCTATTTCTATCGCCCCTTTTTTAGTTTTTGGCTTGACCGCTGAGCCAACAATAAGCGTTAAAATAATTGCAATGGCAATAACAAAGGTAACCGTTTTAGCAAAAAACAAACCGTATTCGTATAAAAATTCCAACTGGTTTCTCCATTTATAAATTTAAGCTAATTTATCATGCTTTATAACAAAAAAAAGCCACTAAACAGTGGCTTTTCAAGGTTAATAAGGTATTTGCTGATTAATCAGTCACCACCTCTGAGTTGCTAACTAGTAACATGCGTCCGCGTGCAGCTAAATACGTTGCTACTTGCAGCTGCATTTCAGCATTTGCGGCAGCACTGCCTTCAACTGTAGCCGCTTGGGCTTCATCTTGGGCTGGTGTTAAAATAGAGCCATGATGTCCTTTAGTAAATTTAACTAAGTAGCTTCCCGCTGTTTCACTTAATGGCTGTGAAGTGCTTACTGTTTCAAGCCCCATAAAGTTTGCTAATGGAATCGTTCCTGAAATTGGGTTATTCGCTGCTGCAGGTGGAATAACTTGGTCAGGTTTGTTATCTACGTCATCGCCTACAACTACATTGGTGTATACAGGTGTACCTAATGCGTTTACCGCTGCCGCGTAATTTGTTGGGTCACCACTATCAAGTGCTGTTTGCGCAGCAAAAGCAAACTCGGTCATTACCCCTTGAATGTTTGCAAGTTTTGTAGTTTCGCCTGCCGTAGTAAGTGATGTTACATACGCCTGATAGCCACAGGTTAAAAACGCTTCCATATCTGGTAGGAATGTACCACAGTTTGAAATAGCATCTGCTTGAAGAAACTCGTTAAACTCTTGTGACTCAGCAGTACCTGCTTGAGATAATACAGAACCTTGTATAAATGGCCCAAACGCAGCCGACTCAAGTAAAAAGCTTGCTATACCACCACCGCCACTGGCAAGTGCTACAGTGTTGACCTTAAATAACGGGTCAACTGTGTCTGCAAGCGGGCTATTAGCCTGTGCTATAAATGCAGGTGCAACAATAGAACCTAACGAGTGACCAACGTAGGTTACATCTTGCGCGTTAATAGTCGCATCATTAATAAAGTTTAAACCTAAACGTAAGCCTAATAAATCTGCTGATGATTGGCGTAAGCTATCACGCGCAACTAATAGCGAGTTTAAATTCATGTAACTAAGCACTGAGCCTGTTGTAGCATTAAAGTCATCTGTACCATCTGCATCAACATCTACACCCCGTTCGCCATGGCGAGGGTGATCAATTGCAGCGGTAGCAAAACCTTGAATTGAAAGTTGTGCTGTTAGCGCCAACATGCTTTCTTTGTCTGTTGTTATACCGTGTTGCATAATAACAACTGGCCAGCCAGCTTCAGGCATTTCAATGGGGTCAAGGCCTTGTGAATCTCGTATAAAATTAATAACCGGTAAAATCGGTTTAGTTATTTGCACTGGCACATTCGCCATGCTTTGTACTTTAGGGATAGAGTTATACTTAGTTAAATGACGCGTAGAGTCTAGCCCTAAATCACGTAACTGCCCGTTACTTAGCGCAGCACAAAGTGCATCATTTTCACTAATTGGATCTGCCGGAAACGCTTCGCCTGCGGCCGCTTTGTAACCTAAAATAGCCACCGCGTTGTCGCACATACCTTGCCAATATGTATCATTTAAATCACTTATTTCAGTGCCGGTTGGCGTCCCTAAATACATGGGCAGCATGACGCTACCTTTTAAGTATTGCACACCTGAAAATGCATCCGAAACGCTCACACCCGCAGCTGCAAATACTTGCTGTACATTAACCATAGCTTGTTCAGGTACACTGACCATTGGGGTTGGTAATGCGTCGTTTTGTAAGCTAGCAGCCAGTAAGTTTTTAATTGTACCGAGCACAGGCCCTGCTGATTGAATGGTCATTGCCGCAGAAAATATAATGTCATCTTTAGTGATATCTCCTGAACTTACCACTACATTTTCATAACTATTTACAGCCGCTTGAAGGCCCAGCTGAGCATCTGTTATTAGTGGCGCTTCTTCGCTCACTAATGCGTAAGTAGAAGAAGGCTGAATAGAGCGACCTTGAGAATCCTTTAAACCTGTAGTTAATACATTTATATATGAACTACCCGGTGTGAATGGCTTTAATGGAATAATAGCCACAGCATCGCCAGAGGCTTGGGAAATAAAATCTACGCCGTAGGTTAATTCGCCAACCAATTTACAGGCTGTACCAGCGGTAACTACAGAACATTCTGCATCCGTAAGGCTTGCGCCCATCACAACTTCAAAAATTCTTACCGTACCAGGCGACGCCGCAGAAGCTTCATCAAGCGATACACCAGTCGGGAAAGTTAAATCAATTTTGTAAGGTACTTGTGATGACCAGCCATCTAAAGCACCTAACGCTAACTGCGGATCTGCATAAGCAGTGCGGGGCACAGAAACGTTATCGTCGTCTAATTCACCTGGAATATTAATTGTGCCATCTTGAGTGCCACTCATTAATAAATCGTTAGGGACAGATAAAACCCCATTAGCAGGGTCAAAGGTCACCGTAGCATTAGGTATTATGGTTGCAGTATCGTTTTTGACATCTTCTAATGTTTCTCCGCCGCCACAACCTGCTAATGCAGCTGTAACTGAGAGTGAGAGTAGCATTTTTTTCATATTTTTAGCTCCGCACATATCTTTATTTTTATAGTGTGTTCATTCAAAGTAAGTGTGTTTAATCAGTGTAGTAAAGTTAAAACAATGTAATCAGTTTATTAATGAGACATTAGACCAGTTAAACTTAACGTAAAGTTTATAATTCCGCCACCTAAATTTTCAATAAATTCGATTACTTGACGATTTGCTATGTTAAAATCAAAAAAATTTTATAAATTGGTATTTATATGCAAACTTATCTAGCAACTCAAAATGCACTTCAAAATAAAGTAATATTAATTACAGGTGCCGGCGATGGTATTGGCCGCGTAGCTGCTATTACCTATGCAAAGCATGGCGCAACAGTTATTTTACTGGGTAAAACTACAAATAAGTTAGAATGCGTTTACGATGAGATTGTTAATGCTGGTTACCCACAGCCGGCTATTGTGCCAATGGATTTAAAAGGCGCGACAAAGCAAAACTACCGCGATTTAGCAGCCACAATCGAAAGTCAATTTGGCCGATTAGACGGCTTATTGAATAATGCGGGTATTTTAGGGTCGCTCGGCCCTCTTGAGCACTTTTGCTCTTCTACGTTTGAAAACATCATGAAAGTGAATGTGACCGCACAAGCAATGATCACCAAAGCACTATTTCCTGTATTGCGTAAGTCAGATAATGCCTCTATTGTTTTCACTTCATCAAGTGTGGGGCGTAAAGGGCGCGAATTTTGGGGACCATATGCAATATCTAAGTTTGCCGTTGAAGGTATGATGCAAACTTGGGCTTGTGAAGTGGGGAAAACCAATATCCGTGTAAATTGTATAAACCCTGGTGCAACGCGTACCTCTATGCGTGCAGCGGCCTACCCGGGAGAAGATCGTGATAAGCTGGCAACCCCTGAAGATATAATGCCAACGTATTTATACCTTATGAGTGATGATTCAAGTAAGGTGAATGGCGAGTCACTCGACGCACAAACTAAAAAGTAAAATTTTATTTTTCTCATTAAAAAGCCGCAATAAATTGCGGCTTTTTAGTTACTAATTGTAAAAGCTATTTTCGCTTTGTTTGCTTAACACGTTGGTTATGCTTTTTAACTGCTTTGCGAATTTGGTTGATTTTAGCACGCTTATCTTTGCGTTTTTCAGGCATTACCGACAATTTAGTTTGTGTTTCACGGCCTAATTTAACCGTTTTACGTAAATAGTTAACGGTTTCTAAATCAAGTTCAGCCCAGCCACCTTGAGGTAGGCGTTTATCTAACTCTAATTTTCCGTAACGAATACGAATAAGACGAGACACTTCTACATCCTGCGATTGCCATAAACGGCGAACTTCGCGGTTACGTCCTTCGTTTAGCGTTACATTGTACCAGCGGTTAATACCTTCGCCGCCCAGTGATTTAACTGTTAAAAATTTAGCAGGTCCATCTTCAAGCTCTACGCCACGTGTTAAGTTTTTAATGGTTTCATTGGTTACTTCACCAAATACACGGGCTGAATATTCACGCTCAACTTCATAACTTGGATGCATTAATCGATTAGCTAACTCACCATCGTTAGTAAATAACATTAAACCCGCCGTATTAATATCTAATCGACCAACCGCAATCCAACGTTCACCGTCTATGCGAGGTAAACGGTCAAAAACAGTACGGCGACCTTCCGGGTCTTTACGTGTACTTAACTCACCTTCTGGCTTGTTGTACATAATTACACGACAAATGCGGTCTGCTTTTTCTTCAATTTTAACTGTGTGGCCATCAACTCGTATTAAGTCGGTTTCCTCAACACGGTCACCTAATTTAGCCACTTTACCATTAACACTAACGCGGTTTGCATCAATGTATTTTTCCATTTCACGTCGTGAGCCTACCCCGGCACGGGCTAGGACTTTTTGTAACTTTTCACCTTGAATACTCATTCGGATGGTTCTCTCACAGAAGGATCACTTAATAACTGGTTTATTTTGCTTTCTTGCTTTGCTGGCAATGCAGGGAGTTGCTCTAAACCGGTTAACGAAAAATAATCTAAAAATAATTTTGTAGTTGCATAAAGTGCTGGTTTACCAGGTACCTCTTTGTGCCCTACTACTTTAACCCACTCTCGCTCAAGGAGGGTTTTAATAATTGCCGATCCGGTTGTTACACCTCTTACTTGCTCTATTTCACCACGCGTTATTGGTTGCCTGTAAGCAATTAACGACAATGTTTCTAATAGTGCGCGAGAATATTTAGGTGCCCGTTCTTGCCATAAATTACTAAGCCAAGGACTTAAACTACTACACGCTTGAAAACGATAACCACTGCCTACTTCAACGAGCTTAATGCCACGTGTTTGATAGTGAGTATAAATAGCGTCAATTGCAGTGTTAATTCGTGACATAGAAATAGCTAAATCAGCCAGTACTGTATCTTTTAAGTGGCGTTTGCTAACAGGTTTGTCTGAGACAAATATAGCCGCTTCAATGATCTCAATTAATTGTTCATCACTAATTCGACGACCCGCCATAATATTTTGCTTTGCCCTTTAAAATACTTAGCCATCTATTATGACAGAACATCGCAAAAGGGGGAAAATATATCTGCTTTTAAAACAAATTAAATGCACAAAAAAGCCAGCAATTAATGCTGGCTATTGTATGTAGCGTATTTAACTAACATTAGCTGTTTTTATAATGCTTTAGTGCATCATCTTCAGCAACGGCTTTACCGTATTTGTTAATGTAGCCTTTAAACTCACCTTTACTGATGCGTTTATCATTGTTGCCATCCATATAACCAAAATGGTTAGAAATATCATCATCATCAGCTTCTTCTACTGAGATGTAACCATTTTTGTCGTTATCTAAACTTCTAAAATCATTTTCAATTTTATCAAATTTAGCTATTTTAGCTTTAAATGCCGACTCACTTACTTCGCTGTCAGTCGCTACCTTACCGGTATTTAACTGCATGTAAGTGTTAAATTCTTTACGACTGATCTCATTATCCATATTGGTATCAATATTTGAAAAGTGACCCCAGATGCTATCGTCATCTGCTTCTACTTTTGAAATATAACCATCACTGTCGTTATCTAAACTTGCAAAATCGCTATCGATTTTTTCAAGGCCTTGGTTTGAGGCACAAGCGGCTAAACTTAACGAAGCTAAAATAGTTGTTGCGAGTGTTAACTTTTTCATAAGACGTATCCTTGTAGTTAGTAAATGTCACTTTAACTAATACAAGTCCAGTGCCAAAGTACGCAAGCCACCAATAATCAATAAGTTATGTAGGTTTAGTTTATTTTATATACACTAATCAATTACTTAGCTTTGCAATGATTGCTGCCTACCTTGTAATTTTTGCAAAAAAATACCCAGTACAAACTGGGTATTATTTTAATCTATATGTTACTGCGCAATTAGATTGCCGCGTTTTGATAACGCTTTACAAATTCAGTGACATTTTGGCCGTTACACTTTAATGAGTTTAAGTTACCAATTTTTTGGCGAACAGGCGCAAGACCTTTCTTTAACGCAGTGATACATAACTGTGTTTCTTGTTGTGCATCTTTTGCAAACACTTCAACTTTTGATTCAGCAGCTTGGTTAGACGTTACTTTTTTAGCAATGTCGCGAATATCCTGACCATTACATAAAACACTTTTAGAAAAACGCGATAAGTATACACCGTGCTGTGCTGCTTCTTTGCGTGCTGCGCTAAAGCCTTCATTTGCACTTAATACACATAATTTAGATTCAAGTTTGTTATCTTGACTGAAGTAAGTGTTGCTTTTTGCTGATACAGACGCAGAGGCTAATAAAGCAGTAGCTAAAAGTAATTGTGTTTTCATGAGAGAGATCCTATTTGAACGACTAAACAAGTAATTTTTGCGCATTATATATTCAATAATTACGAGATCAATTGAATTTTTTATTTATTTAAATAATTAATAAAGCATTTACAATGTTTAAACCTTACGCACCAATTGATCAACATTTGCGCAGCTATTTTCTCATTTCGAGCGTGTTATGTAGGCTTATTTACTGATACAATTTAGTTATAAAAACAGAGTCTAATTAAAGGTATATTTTATGAAGGTTATTTCTTTCAATATCAATGGTCTGCGAGCACGCTTACACCAGTTACAAGCAATTATAGATAAACACCAGCCAGACATTATTGGTTTGCAAGAAATTAAAGTTCATGATGAGGCGTTCCCTCTCGAGGACGTACAAAAAATGGGTTACCACGTTTATTTTCATGGTCAAAAGGCACACTACGGTGTGGCAATGTTATGCAAAAATGAGCCTAAATCGGTCTTAAAAGGTTTTGCCAGCGACACTGAAGAAGCACAAAAACGCATGATAAGTGTGACAGTTGAGCAAGAAAATGGCCGCGACCTAACGGTAATGAATGGTTATTTTCCGCAAGGCGATAATATAAATCACGAAACAAAATTCCCTTATAAGCGCCAGTTTTACAAAGATTTAATGACCCATTTAGAAACAAACCATACGCCAGATGGAGACGTCATTGTTATGGGCGATATCAATATTTCACCTACCGACTTAGATATTGGTATTGGTGATGTAAACGCTAAACGCTGGCTTAAAACAGGTAAGTGCTCGTTTCAACCAGAAGAGCGTGAATGGCTTGCTAAATTATTGAATTGGGGCTTTAAAGATACTTTCAGGGAGCAAAACCCTGAAACAAGCGACAAATACTCATGGTTTGATTATCGCTCTAAAGGGTTTGTGGATAATCGTGGTTTACGCATTGATGTTGTACTTGCTACTCATGCCCTAGCTGAGCGCTGTATTGATACCGGTATAGATTACGAATTACGCGGCATAGAAAAGCCCTCTGACCATGCACCAATTTGGTCAACTTTTAAATAATTGCCATGTTAACGCTTGAAATACAAGGGCCACTTTGGGCCCTTGTTATCATTATTACTTTTATTAGCGTAGAAAAAACTACCTATAAAGCACTTTATAATACGCCTGCACGACAAATAGGGGTACTTGCGTGTGCGTTAGTATTTGCAATGTTATGGCAAATTAAAGCGGGTATTTTAAGCGGTCTTGATTTACACATTTTAGGTGTCACTGCCGCAACGCTTATTTTAGGGTGGCGCCTTACTATTTTAAGTAGCCTGCTAGCCATTGCCCTATTAGCGGCTTTTGCAAACATTGATATCAATCTTCTGCCCATGCAAATACTGTTTGGTGCATTTATTCCTACATTATTAAGCTACCTTGGCTTTATAATGAGTTATCAGTATTTACCGCGCCATTTTTTTGTTTATATTTTTGTCTGCTCTTTTATATTGGCAGGCTTTATTGCATGTTTAAAAATAAGCTTAGGGGCTTTGTTTTATTTGCTCATAGGGCAATATAATTGGCAAGAATTGGCGGATAATTACGTATACCTAAGTGCTATCATTTGGTTTCCTGAGGCAATGCTCAACGGTATGGCCATTACGCTTTTGATCACTTATCGGCCACACTGGGTCAAAACTTTTTATGATAAGGACTACCTAGACTCATGAGTCTGCAATACCAATGCCCTTTATGTAACCACGCACTTTCAAAACACAATTCATCACTTCGATGTGACAATAATCACACCTTCGATTTTGCTAAAGAAGGCTATGTAAATTTATTACCGGTGCAACACAAAAACTCAAAGCAACCGGGGGATTCGCTCGAAATGGTACAAGCAAGGCGTGCTTTTTTAGAACAAGGCTTTTATGCATTTTTACAGCGCGCATTAAGTAATATAATTAGTGAGCGCAAACCCAAAGTGCTAATAGATTTAGGCTGCGGTGAAGGGTTTTACACTCATGCCATTGCCGACAAAATAGAGGCTCAGGTATACGGCGTCGATATTTCTAAATCAGCCGTAAAATATGCAGCAAAGCGTTATCCACAATGTCAATTTAGCGTTGCATCAATTAGCCAAGCGCCTTTTAAATCAGGCACGGCAGATGTGTTACTTAGTGTTTTTGCGCCTTTATTTGAACAAGAGCTGGCGCGTTTAGCAGCGCCTAATGGCACATTAGTAGTTGCAAGCCCAGGGCCATGGCATTTAAAAGAGCTTAAAGAATATATATATGCAGATGTAGCAAAACACACTGAAATTGATACGCCAAGCGGCTTTATAAAAGCAGCTCAAAAGCTTATTACAGAGCAGGTTACGCTTAATTTTTCAGATATTAAAAATTTAATAATGATGACACCGTTTGCATGGAAATTTAGACCTGAACATTGGCAAGCTCTTGAAGAAAAAGGCGCCCAAAGCGTTACCCTATCGTTTTACATTACCGAGTTTAGTAAAGCCGATTGATGTTTTAATAACGAGTGTAATACCAATTTGCAATAATATTTAATCATTTTTAGGGGCTAAACGTGTCGCTATATGCGTTAAAAAAATCTCATTTACGACTGTATGAATGCAGAAGGTAGAGCAATGCAGGAGCAATTGCCAAGAACAACTAAATAGCGAATTTTTGCCTTGCTATCAACACGCTTTTCCATCCTCAAAATAGATCATTTAATTATGCGCATTGGTATAAGAGGAAATTACTGACTGGCTATATTGAGTTAGCTCATATCCAGAGGGAACGTTATAAATAAATTGAGCAAAGCGTGCGCTCTGCTCATACAATTTTCAATAGATGCGCTCTAAAATTGCTCTTTCGTAAACGCTTTATCCATTTTATCAAACATGTCATTTAATAAGTGTGCAAGCTCCATATAACGGGGCTTGTTTTCACTTAATTGGGCTTGATAGCCATTTGCCACCATTTTGGTATATAACTCGTTATACCATTTTTGCATGCTCGGCTCTAATTGTGTTTCGGCACGCTTACCTAACCAAAACAGCCCTTGCAACGGTAATGACAAAAAAAACAATGCGCTGGCAATCGCTTGCGGTAAAAAATCGGGACCTAAATAGTTAAGCTGAAAAAATAACGTAAGCATGGCTAATATTGGCATAACAGTAATGGCCAGCTCGGTTGCCTTAATGACTTTAAATTCATTAAACAACGGTGCTAACTCTTTACGCATAGGCCATTTTTTTGCATATACTCTACCCGTTTGTAATTGTGACATCACACTTTTTTGCATCATGACTCCTCACATCTAAACTTTTAAACCCGTAGCGCCTGCTTGCCACTGCCTGTAAGTGTAACACAAATAATTAGCTTCGCACTTTAGCAATAAAAGTTATTGTTTTTGTATATATAAGCAACTAAACACTAAACTAAATATATTAACTGGGTTAAAATAGTTACTTTAAAAATTAGACTTTAGTCGCTTTTTTATCATCTATATGGTGGCTAAGTTTACCTTTAATTTGCACCTTAAGTGTATTGCTCATGTCTTAACGTACACTTACTAAATTTATTGTTTATGGAAACTGTATCTATGCCAACTACGCCCTCTAAATCACAACACGTTTTAGTATTAAACTGTGGTAGTTCGAGTTTAAAATTTGCCATTATTGATGCTGATAACGGGCATGAAATTATTTCGGGCTTAGCTGAACGCCTAGGTTCAGAAAATCCATCTATTAAATATAAATACCAAGGTGATAAAACCGTTATTACCTTAGCTGCTAATCAAGCGCATGGTGAAGCAATTAATACGCTTGTGAATCTAATTAAAGATCACCACTTAGATGAGCATTTAATTGCCGTAGGCCATCGTGTTGTACACGGTGGTGAGCACTTTACTCAATCTGCATTAGTGGATGAAAAAGTCATTGCGGGTATTTCAGATGCTTCAAGCCTTGCCCCTTTACATGGTCATGCAAACTTACTCGGTATTTCATCAGCGCAGGCTTCGTTTGCTGGTTTGCCACAGGTTGCTGTGTTTGACACGGCATTTCATCAAACCATGGATAAAGTAGCCTACTTATATGCACTCCCTTACAAGCTATACACAGAGCATGGTGTTCGCCGTTACGGTATGCATGGCACAAGCCACTATTATGTAGCTGGGCAAACCGCTAAATTAATTAATAAGCCTGTTGAGCAAAGTAATTTTATTAGTGCGCATTTAGGTAATGGTTGCTCTGTGTGTGCAATTAAAGGCGGTAAAAGTGTAGATACTAGCATGGGTTTAACTCCTCTTGCGGGGTTAGTAATGGGCACCCGCAGTGGTGATATCGACCCTGGTTTGTTTAACTTTTTAACGACACAACTTAGTTACGATGCAAAACAAATCGACAACTTACTTAATAAAGAAAGCGGATTATTAGGTATTAGTGAACTGTCTAACGACTGTAGAACCATTGAAGAAGCCGCTTTAGCAGGCCATGAACAAGCCGCCCTTGCGCTTGATATTTTTTGCTACCGCCTTGCGAAACAGATTGCCGCCTACATGGTGCCATTACAGCAATTAGATGCACTTATTTTTACCGGCGGTATAGGGGAAAACTCAGACATTATCCGTGAAAAAGTAATTACACAACTGGCGTTTTTAGGCTTAGATTGCGATAAACAAGCTAATCTAGATGCGCGATTTGGTAATGAAGGCGTTATTAGCTCGGCTAGTGCTGCAACTAAAGCGGTTGTCATGCCAACTAATGAAGAATGGGTAATCGCCCTTGATGCTGCTAACATTGTGAAGGAGCTTTAATTATGGCACGTCGTATTATGTTAATCCCGGTTTCTACTGGTGTTGGTTTAACATCTGTTTCTGTCGGGTTAGTACGTGCGCTTGAGCAAAAAACCGTGAAAGTAAACTTTTTCAAGCCAATTGCCCAGCCACGTACGGGTGAAACAGGGCCTGAAAAGTCGACTCAAATTATTATGCAAGGCTCATCAATTACGCCTCCTATTCCTTTTGCATTAAACTATGCAGAACAAATGATTGGTGATGGTAAAGGCGATGATTTACTTGAAGAAATAGTCGAGCGTTTTGAAAGTAAAATTAACGATGATGAAGTTGCTATTATTGAAGGTATGGTGCCTACGCGCCGCCAACCTTATGCAGGTCGTGTAAACCGCGAAATAGCCCAAACACTCGGTGCCGATATTGTATTTGTATTAACCCCTGGTAATTACACTATTACACAAATTGAAGACCGTTTAGAAATTGCTGCTGGGTATTATGGTGGAATTGATCACCCGCGCGTTTTAGGCTGTATTTTTAACAAAGTAAATGCTCCCCTTGATGAAGAAGGCCGTGCTCGCGCAGATTTGGTGGATTCATACAAGCCTGAAGAGCTCGATAACGAATTAAATCGTTTAGCGTCTTTACCTATTTTTAGAAAAAATCCATTTATGCTATTAGGCGCCATCCCGTGGGACTTTGATTTAGTTGCGCCGCGCGTTAAAGATTTAAGCGCGTATTTAAAAGCCACCATTATAAACGAAGGCGACATGCTACACCGTCGCTTACGCCGTATTACATTTTGTGCGCGTACCGTATCAAACATTTTGAACCACTTTACTCCAGGTGCATTATTAGTCACCCCAGGCGATCGTTCAGATATTTTGGTCGCTGCGTGTTTATCTGCGATGAATGGCACTAAAATTGGCGCCATTTTACTTACCGGTGGTTTTGAGCCAGAGCCGCGTATAATGGCGCTATGTGAACAAGCAATGCAAACAGGCTTGCCTATTTTAGCCACAGAGGCCGATACATGGCGTACCTCATTACTGCTACATAATTTTAATATGGAAGTCCCAAGCGATGATGACCAACGTATTGAGAAAGTAAAAGATCATAACGCAGAGTATATCGATTCTGATTGGCTCGACACGCTTGCAAAAAATGTTGGCAAAACACGTAAGCTCTCTCCTCCTGCGTTTCGTTATTTACTTACTGATAAAGCCCGTAAGGCGGCTAAAACAGTGGTACTTCCTGAAGGAAATGAGCCGCGTACTATTAAAGCCGCGGCTATTTGTGGACAACGTGGTATTGCAAAAACAGTATTACTTGGCGACCGTGATGAGATTATGCGTATTGCCGAGCAACAAGGTATTGAACTTAACGAGCACGTAAGTATTGTTGAGCCAAAATCGATAATTAACGACTATGTTGCACCTATGGTCGAAATTCGTAAAAGTAAAGGCTTAACAGAAGTTGTTGCACAAGAGCAATTACAAGATAATGTTGTCCTTGGCACTATGATGCTTGAGCAAGGTAAAGTTGATGGCTTAGTATCTGGCGCTGTAAACACAACAGCTAATACAATTCGCCCACCGCTACAGCTGATTAAAACCGCACCAGGGTCATCACTTGTATCGTCTGTATTTTTTATGCTGCTGCCTGACCAAGTACTGGTATACGGCGACTGTGCAATTAACCCCGACCCTAATGCAGAACAGTTAGCAGATATCGCTATTCAGTCAGCCGACTCTGCTGCCGCGTTTGGCATAGAGCCACGTGTTGCCATGATCAGCTACAGTACAGGTACTTCAGGCTCTGGCGCTGATGTAGAAAAAGTGCGTGAAGCCACGCAAATTGCTCAACAAAAACGTCCAGATTTAATTATTGATGGGCCATTGCAATACGACGCTGCAATTATGGAAAATGTTGCTCTTAAAAAAGCACCAAATAGTCCAGTCGCAGGTAAGGCTACGGTATTTATTTTTCCTGATCTAAATACCGGTAACACAACCTACAAAGCCGTACAGCGTAGTGCCGATTTAATCAGCATAGGGCCTATGCTACAAGGTATGCGAAAGCCTGTTAACGATTTAAGCCGTGGCGCTTTAGTCGATGACATAGTGTATACCATCGCACTTACTGCTATTCAAGCAGCTCAAGTTGAAGCGCTCGAAAAAGCGTAAATTAAACTAGTGCTTTTTATAGCCTAACTAATATTTACTTATTAATTAGTTGGTTAGGCTATTTATACCTACCAATTCCCACACTTATCCACAGAAATTGTGGGTAAGTTTTAAATCTCTATCACAAAAGCTAACCAACTCTTATTTTAGTGTCTGTTGCACCTTTAATTTAAAGCCAATAATCTATACTATTAACTGACTATATACGCTGTTTGCAGGTTATTAATGTCAAAACAAACATTACAATTACACAGCACGCTGTTGTCAATTCATAGTTTAGAAGTGGATGCAGACATTCCTGTAGCGCTATTAAAGTTACCCCTATTTTTTATTTCTAAAACTCACGATGAGCTTTCTATTGTTTGCCCTAGTGATTTTACTATTAACTGTTTAGATACTGAGCCTGATTGGCAAGCACTTGAAGTCGTAGGTCCGTTGGGGTTTTCTTTAACGGGGATTATGGCCAATATATCTGGCGTACTTGCAAAGGCTAATATTTCTATTTTTTCTATTTCAACCTACGACACAGATTATATTTTGGTAAAAAAACACACCGCGCAACAAGCCATCACTGCACTTAAAAACGATGGCTACAATTTAGTAGTAGATCAATAATGAGAGCGGCCTCTATCGAGTTTTTAGCGCAAAATAAGCTACCCACCAGCGCATTAAAAATTACTAGCCCCTTTAGCGGCAAAGTTATTGAATTAAACCAGCACCCTGAGCCCTTTTTTAAATTTTCTACCCTCGGACCAACCGTGTTGGTTGCATTAAGTAATCATAAAATTTTAGCGCCCTTTGATGGCACTTTAGTGCAGGTTAAAAATGCAGGATGTGAATTTATTCTTCAAGCAAATAACGGGTTAAAGGTTCTTATTAACTTGTCACTACCGGCGCAGCAGCCTATTACACACACACATATTGCACAGCTCAATGGCAGCAAAATAAGCAAAGGCCAGCGCTTAGCTTATTTTGATTTACGCGAACTTAAATCGCCCTTACTGGCCAGCTTGGTGCTTTTGAATGGCCATAATTTAGGCACATTTCATTATTCACACACGCAAGTAAATGCGGGTGTAGACCCCCTTTTAACTATTATTAAGAAGAATTAAACCTATGATCACTCTTTACGGCATTAGTAATTGCGACACCATTAAAAAAGCCAAAAAATACCTCGCCGATAACAACATAGACTTTACCTTTCACGATTACCGAAAAGACGGTGTAAACGAGCAGCTTGTCAGCGAATTTGCTGAGCATATTGACTGGGAGCAATTAGTTAATAAGCGTGGCACAACCTATCGCGCACTCTCTGACGAGCAAAAGCAAAGCCTAAACAAAGACACTGCTATTACATTACTTGTAGAGCAACCAGCTATGATCAAGCGCCCTGTGCTTGTTAATGACAACAGCTACCACTTAGGCTTTAAAGCTGCGCAATACGATGAGATATTTAAGTAATGACAAATGACGTAATTGCACTTGCACAAGCGCTTATTCAGCGCGAGTCGGTTACCCCTGAAGATGCGGGTTGCCAACAAATGATGAACGAACGTTTAGAAGCTCTAGGCTTTAATATTGAGTCGTTATTTTTTACCGATACGCTCAACACATGGGCCCGAAAAGGTAACGAGTCGCCGCACTTTTGTTTTGCAGGCCATACCGATGTGGTCCCCACAGGCCCTGCACAAAACTGGCAACATCCGCCATTTTCAGGCTTAATTGAAGATGGTTTACTACATGGCCGAGGCGCAGCTGATATGAAGGGCTCTCTTGCGGCAATGCTTGTTGCTACTGAGCGCTTTGTTGCTAAAAACCCTAACCATAAAGGCTCTATTTCATTTTTAATCACCTCTGATGAAGAAGGCCCATTTATCAACGGTACAACCAAAGTAATAGACACACTTGAAGCACGCGGTGAAAAAATTGACATGTGCTTAGTAGGTGAGCCTTCATCGCGAGATATACTTGGCGATGTAGTAAAAAATGGGCGCCGTGGATCACTTACAGGCTTTTTAAAAGTCAAAGGTGTTCAAGGCCATGTAGCCTACCCGCATTTAGCACAAAACCCAATTCATTTGGCTGCACCCGCCATCACTGAACTTAGCCAAACAGTGTGGGATAAAGGCAATGAATTTTTTCCTGCAACCAGCTTTCAGGTATCAAATATAAACGGTGGTACAGGTGCCGGTAATGTCATACCAGGCGAGCTTGAGGTGCAATTTAATTTTAGATTTAGTACCGAAGTAACTCATCAACAGCTGCAAGAACGTGTTAATGCTATTTTAAAAACGCATGACTTAAACTACGAATTAAGCTGGATAGTAAATGGCTTGCCGTTTATAACCGAGCACGGCCCGTTAGTTGATGCCACCGTAAATGCGATTAAATCTGTCACGGGGTTAACCACTAACCTCGAAACGACCGGAGGTACGTCAGATGGGCGCTTTATAGCGCAAACAGGCGCAAAAGTTATTGAACTAGGCCCGCGCAACGCCACTATACATAAAGTTGATGAATGTGTAAGCACCGATGATTTAATTGCTTTGGCTGATATTTACGAGCAAATTTTAGAGCAATTGTTAACCTAATGGCACTCGTTACTAATACACTAGCAATGTGTATCACTGGGCAAAGTGATACACATCTCACCACGATTCAATCGCATCGGTTACATACTGATATTATTGATGACTTTTTAGCATTGCAAAATGGCGCTAAAAAAGCTGGGTTTGAGCTAACTATTGCCTCTAGTTTTCGCGATTTTGATCGCCAAGCTATGATTTGGAATAATAAGTTTTTAGGCCTACGCCCTGTTTTTAATAAACAGCAGCAGGAAATTGATTTAAGCCAGCTAAATGAGCTGGAAAAATGCACGGCTATTATGCTCTATTCTGCCTTGCCAGGTGCTAGTCGGCATCATTTAGGCACTGACCTTGATGTGTATGATAGCGCCGCAATTAGCGATGATTATAAACTGCAACTGACCCCTGATGAATATCAACAAGGAGGGCCATTTGCGCCACTTAGCCAGTGGCTTGATAATAACTTAGCAAAATATGGTTTTTATCGCCCCTACAAACAGGATTTAGGCGGTGTAGCACCTGAGCTTTGGCACATTAGCCATATTAAGCAATCTCAAAAGTTAGTAAATACATTGAGCGAAGCGATGCTTTACGAATGTATAAGCAACAGCGATTTAGAGGGTAAGTCAGCTATTTTAAATAATTTGCCCACGCTCTATAAACGCTTCATAACAAATGTAAGCCCGCCATAATAGGGCTTATTTTTTATTTAAAATAAAGACCAAAACAGCACCTAAAATCAGTGAGCTTGCTATTAAAAACTCAAAAGTAAGCTGCTCAGATAAAAATATAACCCCAGCAAATGCTGCAAGTACAGGCACACATAACTGTACAACCGCCGCTTGTGTACTTTTCAGTAGTGGCATGGCCACATACCAAATGCTGTAGCCAATGCCTGATGCAATAGCGCCCGAAGCACACGCCAGTAGCACTCCTTCTATACTCACTGTTTTTAAATATCCTATTGCTACAAGTAATAAAACAGGAATAGCCACTAAACTTCTTATAAAATTAAAGGCGGTGGTACGCAGAGGCGATACACACGCTTTACCACGTATACTATAAACACCCCATGCAACGCCACTTAACGCCATAAGTGATGCCCCTAACAAAGAAGGCACTGCCGCAGAGGGCAACATTAAATAAACAAATCCAGCTAACGCGACAAAAAAAGCTCCCCACTGCAACTTACTCAGCTGCTCTTTTTTATATATGCCCCAACCAATCATGGTCAGTTGCACCGCCGAAAATAAAATGAGCGCACCGGTGCCTGTATCTAGCTCTATATAAGCAATAGAAAAACAAAGTGCATATATCAATAAACTAATGCTGCTACGCCAACTTCCCGTGTCGCTTAAAATAGCGTTATTAAGTACGCCCTTACGTTTTAGGTTATACGTATATACAGCCATAATTAAGCCTAAACAAACGGCTCCGCTCAGTAGCCTAATTATTGTAAAATTCCACGCATCAATATACCCTTGCGCGAGCGCCATACGGCAAAGTAAAGAGTTTGCTGCAAAGGCTACTAATGCAACTAGGGTGTATAAAGTGGCTTTCAAAATCGCTCCTTAGCAAAAAAACCTTATAATGAAATGCTTTAAATTGGCTTGCTTAGCCAGCAGTGTATTTAAGCAGCTGAGCCATTTAGCTGTAAAGCCGCATTATTGTATTTACTATACTTTTAATCGATGCATTATAACTTTCTATACTGCTCAATTGCTGTAATTACGCAGCTATTCTCTGCTATTCACAGGCTATTCACAGGCTATTCATGATGATTTGCCTACCTTAAATACACGTAACTAGGGCTGACCTTAGGGAGAATAATTTTCAATCCTCACTGTTTTATATGCCCTTAAGTAGGCTACGCTTTTTTACACTATTTCACACAAATCTAAAACCAGAGTATGTTAATCTTTAAAACCTAACTATATAGGAGTGCTCAGTGCGCCAAAGTATAATTTTAAGTGTTTGTTTTATATTAAGTGGATGCAGCACCATAGGCTTTAATGATTTATTTAACGACTATGCAAGCCAAATGACGCCTGTAAGAAACGCAATTCAAAATAACAATATTGAACAGGCCAAATCACTTATTGCAAATAACAGTAAATTACACAGTAGCTATTTACTTAACCAATTAGAGCAAGCCCGTTTAAAAGACCTTGCTAACGAGCAAAGTGTTTCACAACAACAATTTGAAAACGTATATACCCAGGTACAAACAAAACGAGAAGCTGCAAAAATTCAATTAAGTGCAGGGCTTGAACAAAGTAATGCCTTATTTACTAACGACTCTGCCATTACTTATGTACCACCAGCATACGAAATGAGCATGCTACATAGCTACAAAGCACTTAATTATGTATACAGCAGTGATTTAGAAAGCGCCTTAGTTGAAATACGCCGCGCTAACAAAGTGCAAGTAGATGCACTTGCTGATAATCAAGCACAAATAAACGACACAATAGAGCAAGCACAACAGCATTACCCAAGTATGAGTAATGTAACGCGCGGTATTAAAAATGGCTTTCAGAATGCCTTTACGTTTTATTTATCTGCGCTGTTGTACCAAAGTGATAAACAATATGATGATGCTTACATTGATTATAAAAAAGCACTAGAGATTCAGCCTGACAATCACTACTTACAGCAAGATGTTATGCGTTTAGCTAAAAAGCAAGGCTTTAACCAAGATTTAGAAGAGTTTGAGCGCCGCTTTAGTCCATTACAACCTTTATCCGCCAAACACGGTGAAGTAGTTATATTGGTTGAACAAGGCTTAGTGCCCAAGCAAGATGAGTTTAAATTACGTTTGCCTATTTATACCTCAGGTGGCGATGCGCGTTTTTACAGTTTAGCGATGCCGGTTTATAAAGATAATGCGTTTATATCTCATCTTACTGGTGTACAGGTAGGTTCGCAAAATTTACAGCTAAACCCATTGGTACACATAGAGGCACTCGCCGCTAAAACATTAGAGCAACAAATACCGGCTCGCGTATCTAGACAAGTATTACGCTTAGTAGCCAAAGAAAAAGTTCGCGAAGAGCTTGCTCGCAGTACAGGCGATGTAGGTAATATTATTGCTAATATTTATAACTTGGCGTCTGAGCAAGCAGATACACGTAGCTGGCTTACTTTACCTAATCAAATAAGCGTGGCACGAAGCAGTTTAAATGCAGGATCGCATACTCTTTTAATAGGTAACCATACGCCTATTAATTTTACCGTTAGTAAGCAAGGGTTAACCTTAATTTACCTAACCTCTATTAATAACTATTTTAACTACCATGTGGTTCAACTTTAGGAGTCATCATGAAATATACTTTGCCATTAATGGCCGCATTAATGCTTGGTGCATGTGCAAGCCAACCGGACACATCAGGCATTTCGGTTGAGCAAAGCAAAAATACATTTAACGAGCAGTTACATGTTGATAATCCTGCTCTAGGTAAAAAGCTTGCCATTACCGATGTTAAAACACGCCAAACAAACCAGTTAACCGACGTGGTAGTAACACTAAGCAGCCAATATAAAAAGTCGCAATATTTGCAGTATCAGTTTAACTGGTACGACAAAGACGGGTTTGTAATTGAAGGAAACCATTCACCTTGGCAAGCCTTAACACTGTTTGGTTTTTCTAAAACACAATTACCCGGCTTAGCGCCAACACCAGATGCGGTTACCTTTTCTCTCGCTGTAAGAGAAGTGTCTACCGACGCACAAGAATTTAAAGAATAAGGGTTATAAAGATGATCACTACGCAATTTAAAACATTATCAAGTTATGCAGTTATTGGCCTTAGCGCGCTCATTTTAAGCGGTTGTGCTAATAAAGCCGTAGTTAGTTATGGAGACGCGCAAGCAGTAGAAACAACCGATATAAACTTCGGCTCTACCGATTTGCAAAAAGTAGCCAGCCAAATGACCGACTCATTACTTAGCTCGCCAGTTGTAGGCACAATGACGCAAAACAAACGCCCTGTGGTATTTGTTGAGCGCATTAAAAATAAAACCAGCGAGCACATAGACACTGAATCTATTACCGACTCAATCTCTACTCAACTTCTGCGCAGCGGTAAGTTTCGTTTTGTTGATATGACCCGTGTTGAATCAGTGCGTGAGCAGCTTAACTTTCAAAACGAAGATGCCCTTGTAAACCCTGCAACTGCCGTTGCCTTTGGTAAACAAATTGGTGCGCAATACATGTTATATGGCAACCTTTCGAGCATTGTTAAGTCAAATGCTGATAAATCTGATGTGTATTACAAATTTACAATGCGCTTAATGGATATGGAAAGTGGCCTAGTAGAGTGGGCAGATGAAACTGAAATTCGTAAAACGAAAGAAAAATCGACATTTGGTTGGTAATTAATTATCACGCGAAGGCAAAAAATTGCCTTTGCGTAGCACCAACAGGAGACATCTATGAAAGCCTTAACCATAGCAATGTGCGCTTTGCTTACGCTCAGTGCACCCAGTTTTGCAAACTATGAGCGAAACAAAGCCGTGCCTGTGCAACAGGTTTTATTTGGTGATGTAAAATCGGTACGCAAAATTACCGAACAAGAGCTTGTTCAAGACAAAAACAATGGCTGGAAAACCTTTGGCGGCGCTCTGCTTGGCGGTGTTGTAGGTAATCAATTTGGTGGTGGGAGCGGTCGTACCGTTGCTACTATTTTGGGCTCAGTCATTGGCGGAAGCGTTGCTCATAATAATCAGCAAAAAAGCTATTATAAGCAAACCCACCTAGTCGAGTTATTGATCCAGGTAGAAAATGGCGATCAATACATGGTGGTACAAGATCAAGACCAGTCAATGCGCTTTAGTAAAGGTGATAACGTACGGTTAGTGTATTTAAGTGATAATACCGTAAGAGTTGACCGCGCGTATTAACGAGCTATATAAGCACTAACGCTTTAATAAAAAACGAGCTAATTGAGCTCGTTTTTTATATTTCATAACACGTCAATTGGTATTGACTAAACTTGGCGATAGTCTTTAAAAAAGCGCTGCATTTTAAGCATCGCACTCGATAAATCGTCTTTGTTAGGTAAAAACACTAACCTAAAGTGATCAGGCTCTGGCCAGTTAAAGGCACGCCCATGCACTAATAATATTTTTTCTGCTTTTAGCAAATCAAACATCATTTTTTCATCATCAGTGACATTAAAATGAGCCGTGTCTACTTTAGCAAACGCGTAAAGCGCCCCTTTTGGTTTTTTACAGCTTATCCCTTCAATGGCATTAAGCCCACGCCAAGCAATATCGCGCTGAACATATAATCGCCCGCCTGGATCTATTAAGCTATCTATTGATTGCACGCCACCTAATGCTTGTTGAATTGCATATTGCGCGGGTACATTCGCACACAAGCGCATGGATGATAAAATATCTAGCCCTTTACGTAAATCTTCCATTGCCGAGGTGCGCCCGCTTAGCACCATCCAGCCCATTCGCATACCCGCCGCACGGTAGGTTTTAGCTAAGCCATTAAAGGTAATAATGGGCACATCGTCGCATAGTGCACCAATCGAGGTATGGGTTATGCCATCGTATAAAATCTTTTCGTAGATTTCATCGCTAAGTAATAACAACTTGTGCTCGCGCGCCAGATTAATTAACTCTAACAGTAAATCGTCACTATAAACCGCGCCGGTTGGGTTATTAGGGTTAATTAGTACGAGTGCTTTTGTTTTTGAAGTAATTTTACTTTTTATATCAGCAATATCCGGAAACCAATCTTGCTCTTCATCACATAAATAATGAACAGGGTTACCCCCTGCTAATTTAACTGATGCAGTCCACAGTGGGTAATCTGGGGCAGGTATTAGTACTTCATCATCGTTATTTAATAACGCTTGAGTGATCATTTGAATAAGCTCACTCACCCCATTACCAATATAAATATTATCTACATCTAGATTATGTAAACCGCGCTGCTGATAATGCTGATAAACCGCTACACGGGCTGAATATAACCCTTTAGAGTCGCAATAACCTTGGGCCGAATACAAATTTCGAATAATATCACGGTGCATATCTTCTGGCATATCAAAGCCAAATGCAGCCGGATTACCAATATTTAATTTAAGAACCTTTTGACCTTCGTCTTCCATTTTTTTAGCTTGCGCTAAAACCGGCCCACGAATGTCATAACATACACCTTCTAATTTGTGACTCTTTTTTATATCTGACATTGCTACCTCTTTGGGCGTAGTGGCTTTATTAAATCAAAATTTGTTAAATCTAGGGAGGGGTTTTCGCAGCGCGTGAGATATAACCTGATTTGGTTTGGTAATTCGAGGGAGAAAGTGGCTTAAACAGCCCTTAAATATAGTTTTATGTGTTGTTATTGTTTTATACATTAACAACACATGTGCTTTAGGTAATTTAAAAATTAAACACTTTGAAAAAATTATTCCCGAAAGGCCAAACACGCCCTAGTTAAGGCATAGATTAACCTATTAAAGGCGCAAAATACTAGCCTAATTAATTGCTTAATACTGAAATAAATTCACGTTAACAAATCAAATTAATTAGATTCTACCCACGCTCTTAATTCGGCCTGTGAACCACTTACTTGCGCTAATAAATCATTAGATGCCGTTACGGCTTGCGCTAAGTTATCTTGATTTAGGTTAAGTTCAACATCACGGGCTACATCAGATAAGCTCGTAGCACCAAACTGAGCCGCGTTCGATTTTAAACTATGAGCATGACGAATCGCCGCTTCTTTATCGTTACCAATGGTTGCAATAACTTCATTACCAAGGCGCTCAAATTCACTGCAGCAAAATTCAAGTGTATCTTTAAACTGCTCACCAAGTAACGACTGCATGCTTTCTAAAGCAGCCTTATCTATTTGTACTTCTGTCATATTTTAAGCCCTTCTAAACATTCCGTGTCATTTTATAATTAATAGTATTACTGTATATCTATGCGTAAAAAAATCCAACTTAATTAGTTTATAAATGTATAATTATCAAAATATACTCACAATAAAAAGTTTAATTAATGACTCGCCAAGTTTGTGAACGCTGTTTGTTTACGCCCTCTACCTGTATATGCGGGGCCATTAAACATTTAACAAATAAAGTTAGTGTGGTTATTTTACAACACCCCAGTGAAGAAAAAATAGCGAAAAACACGGCAAAATTGCTTAACTTGAGCCTAACTGACTGCAAAATAATCAAAGGGGAAAATAACACCGACTTTGCCCTGCTCAACTCTTTACCTGTAGAGTCCACTGTACTGCTCTACCCTAATGAGCACGCCACCAACTTAGATGATGCAAACTCAAAGCCGGCATTAAGTAACATTACGCACTTAATCGTTATTGATGGCACTTGGAAAAAAGCTTATAAAATTTTACAGCTCACCCCACTACTCACTAAATTTAACACAGTGAGCTTTAAGCACTTACCGCAAAGCCGTTACGCTATTCGAAAAGCCCCCAGAGCCGATAGCCTCTCTACACTTGAAGCTGTTGCACATAGTTTGTGGTTAATAGAGCAACTAAACCCTGCGCCACTTTACAATTTATTAGATGAATTAATACAAAAACAAACCCAACACATGCCAAAGCACGTAAAAGCACGTTACTTAAATTAGCCATAATTAAACTTAAATGCGTAATTACCCAAACAGATTAAAACGCGGATTCAATCGAAAAGGACCTGACTACCGCTTTGACGACCAAGTTGACTTTAGCGATATTAGAGATACCTTTGGCTTTAGATCTATGGTTGTAGGTAAATGGGTAACCAAAGAAGAGCATTTCATTAGTGCAAACTTAATTTACGATGCTCTCGCCGACCTTGCTCAAATATTACATTTACCGCCCAAAGCCATTGGCCTGCGCGGCAAACTAAATTTTGCCTTTGGGCATGGCGGTCAAAAAGGCGTACAAGCGCATTATAACGCAGCCTCACAAACGCTTGCCCTTGCTAAAAATGCCGGCGGTGGCGCACTAGCCCACGAATGGTTTCACGCATTTGATCATCACATAAGCGAGCATTTATTTAACGCAAAACCTCGCTTTGGGTTTGCTTCAAAACTGTGGCTTTCAAACATACCTAACTTAGTTCACCCGCTTAATAATGCGCTTAATAATTTTTACAAAGAGGTGTTTTTAGATGAAGGCGGGCATGACGCAAATGAATTTGTACAAGCGTGTATAAAGCACGACCAAGCACATAATATGAATTACATGAGCATGCCTGAGGAACTAGCAGCCCGCTGCTTTGAAGCCTGTATAGAAGCTAACAGCACGATTCAAAATAGCTTTTTAGTTAGTGGCTTAAAAAACAGTAATTTAATTTACCCAGATAAAGAGCATATTGATAAAGCAAATAAAGCGCTTAATAAGTATTTTGAACTACTGGGCTATGCGCTTCATAACTCAAAATAACTCATAAACTACCTTGTAATACCAATTCGCAATAGTACTCAATCATTTTGCGCATTGATATAAATCTTTATTTACGTGAAAAATCTTATATTTAATCTATCCTATCCTAAAGCATTAATAATTTTAAATAAGTAGCATTTAAATGGTAAATACTGATTCTACATATAAAAAGCGCAGCGCTTTCTCTTTTATTTATATTGCGCCCTTAACTGTTATAGCTATTTTATCGATCTGTATTCACTTTATGCTTGATGAAGTAATTGAAGCACAATCTGATACAGGAAAAATAGTCAATGTAAGTGGTCAACAAAGAATGCTTTCACAGCGAGTCAGCATGTTTACTTTAGAGTACTTAATGTATGGCTCGCAGGATTCTAAATTACTGGCCATTAATGCTTTAAACTCTTTAAAAAACAATCATAAATACTTATTAAGTGAGCACTATGGAGCACAGGTATTAGGCGATGAAAGCCCGTTATCAGACGAGTTGTTAGCAATGTATTTTAAAGAGCCAATTAATGTTGATAAAAAATTAAGGATGTTTTCAGATAGAGTTGAAGAGGTACTGAAGATAAAAACACAAACACTTAATTTAGATACAGTCCAAGAAAGCTTTTTTTCTTTAGCAAAAGAGCCACTTTTAAAAGCATTTAATACGGTGGTTATGCAGTACGAAAAAGAAAGTGTTGATCGAGTTAAAAGGCTACATACTATTCAAGGTATTGTAATTATTGTAATTTTACTATCTATTGTAGTAGAGCTTTTACTTGTTTATAAAGCCAGAAATAAAAAAAGTTTTTAATATCAGTTCGCCCAGTTAAATAATTAAGCGTTTAAGCTAGCCAACACAGCGGGCATTTAAACGCTTAATAGTTATATATTGTTATAAGTTATCGTCACTAATACGGCTTGCTACCGCACTGCTTTGATCTTTATATTTTGCATCTTTACGAATGTTGTATGGGTTTTCGCACGGGCCAGAAAGCATTTCAAAGCTCATTGCACCAATTTTCATTAATGGGCGTAGCGCCAGTGGTAACTTACCTGAGTTATAAAATTCTAAAACAATATTACCGCTCCAACCTGGGTCAATTCTGTGTGCTGTTACATGCACCATTAAACCTAAGCGGGCAAGTGATGAACGCCCATCTAACCAGCCTACTATATCAGCAGGTAATGTCACTTTTTCATGGGTAATTGCCAGTGCAAGTTCACCTGGGTGCAAAAAGAAAGCTTCCCCGTCGGCAAGCTCAATCTCTTCACTCATTATTGATTCCATGGCTTTATTTAACTGATCTTTAGGGCCACTTAAATCTACATACGCTGCATTATGCGCGTTAAAGGTTCTAAATTTGTTGCCTAAGCGCAAATCGGCAGTCACGCCTGAAATCATTTCGCTCGTTGGCGCAGGCTCAATCACAATGCGGCCATCATTTAAGTATTCTTTAATATGTGTGTCTGAAAGTCTCATTTTAATTAATCTTCTGTAATCACAATTTCAACACTGTTTTGGTGCTGCTGATAAAAAAGCGTGCTGGCAATCAGTCTTGCCGCTGCACTGTATGTATTGCTAATAGCCGCGGTGTTATCGCTGGCAATAAGTTTACCCTGCTCTGAATATTCACGAATATCTATAGCAAGTGGAATATGGCTTAGCACCGGTACGCCGTGTTTATGGGCAAGTTTTTCAGCGCCGTCTTTACCAAATACATGGTTTGCTTCACCGCAGTGAGTACAAATGTAATGGCTCATATTTTCAATTAAACCAAGCACAGGTACGTTTACTTTATTAAACATAGCAATACCCTTTTGTGCATCGGCTAAAGCTAAGTCTTGTGGCGTAGTCACAATAACCGTACCGCTGGCAGGCACTTTTTGGCTCATTGTAAGTTGTATATCGCCCGTACCCGGTGGCATATCAACAATTAAATAATCAAGTTCGCCCCAATCAGTTTCGTTTAATAACTGATTGAGCGCACCCGATGCCATTGGGCCCCGCCATACTGTTGCATCATCACTTGGTACTAAAAAACCGATTGATTGCGCTTGGATCCCATTAGCGTTAAACGGCTGTAGTAGTTTGTTATCTTTGGTTTGTGGCTCTGCACCTACAAGCCCTAAAAGCATTGGGATAGACGGCCCATAAATATCAGCATCTAAAATGCCTACTTTTGCGCCTTCATTTTTAAGCGCGCCTGCTAAATTAACCGCGGTGGTTGATTTACCCACACCGCCTTTACCCGAGGCAATAAGCACAATATGTTTAATGGCTTTAAATTTTGCAGGCTCTTTTATAGCCACCACAGAGTCTATGGTAACCGGTGTATTTATACTTTCACTAACGTGCTGCTCAACTAACGGCATTTCTGATTGAGCCGCAAATGGTAGCGTTATTTTAATGTGTATTGATTTATCGTCATTTTGTGAAATGGTCTCAATAAAACTTTCATCAATACCTACGGCAAATGCCGCACTTCGATACGCCGCTAAGGCAGTAATAATCGGTTGTTTTTGCACCGATTTAGAGGAGAATAGTTTTGACAGTCCAAACATAGCAATTAAATAGCGTTTCTTTGATGAAAAGTGCCCCAGAATTATGTAACATTCAGGGCATTAACACCAGTCAATTAACAAAAATCCATAAGCTGCGCGTACCGTTAGTCCAAAGCTTATGGATAAATTAATGATAACCGCCGTTTTTGTAGTAAAAATGGTGATTTATCCTCAATTCGGAATGATTATGACGCAGCGAAAGATCCTCATTACCAGCGCATTACCTTATGCAAATGGCCCTACTCACTTAGGCCATTTATTGGAATATATTCAAACTGATATTTGGTCACGTTTTCAAAAACTACAAGGCCACGAAGCGTATTATGTTTGCGCCGACGATGCTCACGGCACGCCAATTATGCTTAATGCGCAAAAGCAAGGGATCACGCCTGAAGAAATGGTTAAAAATGTAAGCATTGAACGCCAACGCGACTTTGCCGACTTTAACATTAAGTTTGATAAATATCACAGCACCCATAGCGCAGAAAATAAAGAGTTGAGTGAGCTTATTTATAATCGCCTTAATGATGCAGGCCATATTAAAAAGCACACCATTTCACAGTTATTCGACCCTGAAAAAGGCATATTTTTACCCGACCGCTTTGTAACAGGCACTTGCCCTACGTGTAAGTCTGAAAACCAAAATGGCGATAGCTGTGATTCGTGTGGCGCAACTTACAGCCCAACCGAACTTATTAATCCGCGCTCTGTAATGTCAGGTGCTGAGCCTGTACTTAAAGATTCTGAGCATTACTTTTTTGACCTTCCAGCATTTGAAGGCATGCTAAAAGAGTGGTTACACTCAGGCTCTATTCAACAAGAAATGGCTAACAAGTTAGATGAGTGGTTTACCGATGGCTTGCAGCAGTGGGATATTAGCCGTGATGCCCCATACTTTGGCTTTGAAATTCCAAATGCACCAGGTAAATACTTCTACGTATGGCTTGATGCGCCGATTGGCTACATGGCAAGCTTTAAAAACCTATGTGACGAAAAAGGCCTAGACTTTGATGCATTTTGGGCTGAAGGCTCTGATGCTGAGCTATACCACTTTATTGGTAAAGACATTATTTACTTCCACAGCTTATTTTGGCCAGCCATGCTAGAGGGCGCTAATTTTAGAAAGCCAACTAACGTGTTTGCACATGGCTTTGTAACTGTAAATGGCGAGAAAATGTCTAAATCTAAGGGTACGTTTATAAAAGCACGTACTTACCTTGATAACTTAGACCCAGAATATTTACGTTATTACTACGCAGCTAAATTAAACAGCGGCATTATTGACCTTGATTTAAACCTAGAAGACTTTGCACAGCGTGTAAATTCAGACCTAGTAGGTAAAGTAGTAAACATAGCGAGCCGCTGTGCAGGCTTTATTACTAAAAAGTTTGATGGCAAGCTAAGTAGCACCATTATGCAGCCTGAGCTTTTAGCTGAATTTCAAGCTGCTGCTCCAAGCATTACTGCTCATTATGAAAACCGTGAATACAGCCGCGCGATTCGTGAAATTATGGCGCTTGCCGACAAAGCAAACCAATTTATTGATGCCGCAGCACCTTGGGTACTTATTAAAGACGAGACAAAACAGCAAGAAGCGCACGACGTATGCTCGCTTGGTCTTAACTTGTTCCGCGTTTTAATTACCTATTTAAAACCTGTATTGCCTGGTATGGCTGCAAACGTAGAAGCCTTTTTAAATGACGACTTAGCGTGGGATGGTGTTCAAAATGCACTAATAAACCACCCTATTAATAAGTTTAAGCCGTTAATGCAACGTGTAGAAATGGATAAAGTGAACAAAATGGTTGAAGAATCAAAAGAAAGTCTAGAATCAAAAGTAACAATTGACCCAAATAGCCCTCTTGCAAAAGAGCCAATTAGCGACGAAATTGAGTTTGATGACTTTGCAAAAGTAGACTTACGCGTAGCTAAAATTGCTAAAGCAGAACACGTTGAAGGTGCCGATAAACTACTTAAACTTACACTTGATTTAGGTGGCGAAACACGCCAAGTGTTTGCGGGGATTAAATCGGCCTACGCACCAGAAGACATTGAGGGCAAACTTACTGTAATGGTTGCAAACCTTAAACCACGTAAAATGCGCTTTGGTATGTCAGAGGGTATGGTATTAGCTGCAGGCCCTGGCGGTAAAGAAATTTACATTCTTAACCCAGACGATGGCTCAGAGCCAGGTATGCGTGTAATGTAATTTATTACTTATAAAAAACCGCTGATATTTCAGCGGTTTTTTTTATGAGAAAAGAAACGTTTATACCAATTCGCTTAATTAAGTTATCTATTTTGATGATGGAAAAACGTGTTAATAGTTGGGTAAAAAATTCGCTATTTAGTTTTTCAAAATGAGGACTTTGTTACGCAGGTAGCAACACGTTTTACCCCTAAATGATTAAGTATTATTATGGATTGCTGTTATACGTGCGGCTCTGGATTAAATAAAGTGCAGTAACATTATGAATAAAATTTTAAATGCCAACAGAATAAAAATAAGCAACCAAATAAAGCAACATAAGTTAGTTGCTATACTTCGCTTAAAGCAACAAAGCGATGTAGCCCCTTTAATTAATTGCTTAGTTAATGCAGGCATTAGCACGCTAGAAATCACATCAAATACACCTAGCTTTGAGCAAGAAATAGCAAAAGCACGCGCAGCTTATAAAAATACACTCATTGGCGCTGGCACAATAATTAACACTGCCCTTGCGCAACAAGCGATTGATGCAGGTGCACAATTTATAGTTACACCAAATACTAATCAAGCCGTTGTAGAGCTTGCCCATCGCCATGGTTTACCTGTATTAATGGGTGCACTCACTCCTACCGATGTTGCCAATGCCATAGAGTATAACGCCGATATTATTAAGGTTTTTCCTGCTGGCAGTATGGGAGTTAATTACTTTAAAGCGCTAACGGGGCCTTTTTCTGATGTGCCATTAATGCCCGTAGGCGGCATTAATTTAGAGAACCTAACACATTGGTTTGCAGCGGGGGCATGCGCTGTGGCGGTAAGTAGCGATTTTAGTAAGCCGGTAAGTAACAAACAGCAATACGACACAATAAACCAATTGGTGTGCAAATACATATCAGCGCTCGCTCACTTAACAAACTAAATAATACAGCTAAAAGTGAGCTTTTATTAAGCGTAATACTGCTTTAAAACGCTCTTTTAATGCCCCAATTTCTTTTTGATTTTAGTTTGCCACTCAAGCGCAAGTTCGGGTAGTTCAAGTGCGGCTAGTAATACGCTTTCATAATCTGGGTATTTTTTATCGTAAAAAGCCTGAAACAACGCTTTAACAGTAATATTATGGGTGGCCTTTTGCTCAATAGTAACTGCATCACCCGTTTTAGCAACACCTTGCTCCAGCACTTTAAAATAAACACCGGTATGGTAATACTGAGTAAACAATTTTAGGCTTTGTTTATTGTTCAGTGCAATAGCCAATTTAAAGCACGGCACACGCGGTTGGCTTACTTCAAGCAGTGCGCTGCCAACGCGAATACGATCGCCTATATGAATATTAGCTTCATCTAGATCTGAAATAGTAAAGTTCTCACCAAAGGCACCAGCAGATAAATCATTATTGTTTAGAGTTTGTCTCCAGTAATCGTAATGATTATGAGAAAACGCATAAACCGCCTTATCTACCCCGCCATGGTTAACTAAATCAGCTTGCTCATCACCCGCTATTGTAAGCTTTTCAATAACCACAGGTTCATTGATTGGTGTTTTAAAAATACCAGTTTTAACCTCTTTGCCGTTATGAATAACCGTTTTTATTTTAGATATATTGGTAGAAATTATTTTCATATAAAACCTGTGATTAAAACTTTAAATAGACGCCAACTAAATTATATTATTATCAATAACCTATATTAACAGGCATTAACTAGAGCTAAGTGCAATATACAGTAGCCCAGAAAGAGGCAAGCTCAAAATAAAAACATAACCATAAAAAAAGGCGATACCCCCAGCAGAAGTTTTATCAACACCACTACTCACAATAGCTCCGCCTATTGGAATAAGTAATAATATATTAATAAATGTGCATAAAATAAATGCATCCCCAAATGCTGAAATAACTGACGCAGCAATGCATAAAGCTAGCACGAGCATATTGCTCAGTCCGTCTTTAATTTGTCGCTTCTTTTCGATGATTTTTATAATAAAAACACTAACAAGTAGTCCAAAAAAATAAAATGAGGGCCAAAATGTTTCATACCAGTTTTCAACTATAAAATGACCAATTAACCAATAAAAGAACCCAAATGCTAAAAGAAATGAAACAATTGAAGTTAGGATAGTGCTCGTATTTATTTTTCTTGTCATCACATATTTAAAGTTTAGTGATAACGATAAAAAAGTGACACTACCGTAATTATAAATAGTAAAACGAATGAACCCCAAAAATCGTCTGCCGATAGATATGCAAGACTCGGCGTAACCCCCAATACAAGTTGGTTAATTGACTTATTTTCTGATGAATATTTGGCTTTTGCGTACAACGCAAAGTAAATACAGAACGGTTGTAAAAAAATAGCCAATAGTAACAGAGTGTAAATTTTCATCATTCATCCTTGATGATCAACAAAGTAAGATTATAAGTCAAAAATATATAACAACGTTAAAATAAGAAACACTACAAATACAGGGGTAAGCACATAGAAAAGGATATTTGCTATGGCTTTGTGTTTCTCTCTAAAGCGAAGCATGCCATTGTAAGTCGATCTAAAAAGTGGGAATGTAATAAAAGCTCTAAAAATTGCCCATGAAACTAAACTGCAGTGAAGTTTTATTTCAAACCAAAACTGTTCCGGATTAATGTTTAACGATTGACTCGGCGAGCTTTTGGACCCTATTGACCAGCCAGTTAATAGTTCTAGCATAATTATAAAAATAAGTAGAGCCGCTATCCAAAGGTAAGCTGACTCTATTGATTCTCTTTTTGAGATGAATTTTTTCATTAATGTTTTATAAACGCATTTATTTAAGCTTACACAGACCTACTTTTCCCACTTGTTTAACGCTTGCTTGTCGCTTTGTTTAAACTCAACCCAGTTTGATGAGTCTTTAAAATGTTCTTTTTTCCAAAACGTAGCCTGGTTTTTTAAGTAATCCATTATAAATTGTGCGCCTTCAAAGGCGGCTTGGCGGTGACGACTGGTTACGCCAACAAATACAATTTGCTCACCAAGGGCTAAATAACCGACTCGGTGAATAATGCTTATGCGGGCAAGTTGCCAGCGTGTTTGCGCTTGCTCGGCAATCGATTGCAGTAGTTGCTCAGTCATACCTGGGTAGTGTTCAAGCTCAAGGGCGATTACGTTATCGCCGCTACTAAATTCTCGCACAAGCCCTGTAAAAGTAACTACTGCACCATCACTTTTGTTATTACTACAAAGTGCGCCATGTTGCTCGCCTACTGAAAAGTCCTGCGTTTGTACTTTAATGTTTATACTCATTAGCCACCTGTCACGGGTGGGAAAAAAGCAAGTTCATCCCCTGCTTTTACAAGCTTATCGCTTGATGACATAGTTTGATTAAGCGCACACAATACATCACGCTCTTCAAGCCATGCCTGCCAATGCGGGTTTTGCTCAACCAGCATGTGTTTAAACGCTGTAATGCTAAGGGTGTGCGCTATATCAACGGTTAACTTATCGCACTTTAGGCGTTCTTTAAGTTGGCCAAAAAACAGTACGTTTACATGCCCTGCAGCTACATTAGTATTATTTAAATTAATCTCGCTGCCAACTGCCATGCTTGCCTCCTGCTTTTTGCGTTACACGCATACCGTGTATTTCCATAAGCGGATCGGCGGCTTTACACATATCAAATAGTGTAAGGCTAGCCACAGATACGGCGGTGAGCGCTTCCATTTCAACGCCCGTTTTACCTGCTAGTTTACAGTAGCTGGTAACTTTAATTTGGCTATTTGCTTCATCAAGTTCAAAATCAACAGCCACTTTACTCAGTGCAAGCGGGTGACAAAGCGGAATTAAATCGGCACACTTTTTAGCGCCCTGAATACCCGCAATTCGGGCTACGCCTAGCACGTCACCTTTTTTATTTTGATTAAGCAACACTTGCTCAAAAGCCTGTTTGCTCATTTTAATGTAGGCCTCGGCAGATGCATCGCGCAGAGTAACCTCTTTTAGCGATACATCAACCATGTTTGCTTGGCCGTTTTCGTCTACGTGGCTCAGCATATTATTGCTCTCGCGATTCGCATTTTTTACCAATCGTAATATGCGGGGCAAAGTTACATGGTTTGTGCATTGAGTCTAACTGATCTTTTATAATACCTGTCCAGGCTGTTTTACATGCGCCTGTAGAGCCTGGCATACAAAAAATAACGGTGTTATTGGCAAGGCCTGCCAACGCACGCGATTGAATAGTTGAGTTACCAATTTCGCCGTACGAAATATGTCTAAATAGTTCACCAAATCCATCTACGCTTTTATCAAACAGCGGTGCAAATGCCTCTGGTGTTGAGTCGCGCTCAGTAAAGCCCGTACCACCGGTGACTAAAATAGCGTGAATGGTGTCATCGGCAATCCACTGCGAGGCAACGGCACGCATTTGATAAACATCATCTTTAACGATGTCTTTATCCGCTAAGTGATGACCCGCCTCAGTTAGCGCTTTAATTAAATAATGGCCTGAGGTATCCGTAATTTCATCGCGTGTATCGCTTACTGTCATTACGGCAATGTTTAGTGCGATTTGTGACTCAGTGGTATGGCTCATAGGGTTCTTCTCAATAAATTAGGTTTATGTTGGTCAAATTGTTCATTAACAGCTCTAAATTGCGCCGGTGTATTGGTATTAACAAGTGCGTGCGCTGTATTACATTTTAGCGTTTTCACACCAATACTAAGGGTAAACTGTTTAATTGATTTATGACTATTTGCGTTTATGAGTAATTGTTTTAAATGACGTTTAACGCTTTGGGTGTTACGAATATACAGGGGTAACGGTTCATTTTCAAAGTGCCACGCATGTATTTGTGGCTGATTTGTTTGAAAGTAGGAATTATCGCTTCCTGCAGATACAATTTGCGATAATAACGTGCAAGTAAGCAACGGCATATCAACAGCAGTTACAAGTATATCTTGCTCTGTTGCCATTAAGGTTGAATAAATCCCCCCAAGCGGGCCAGAATCTGGGTATATGTCAGGTATATATTGCCCATTAGCACTTTTTACATTACGACTTATAAGTACATTACTAGCTCCTGCTGCTGTTAATAATTCACATGCATTTTGTAGTAATGTTTTATTTTTTAAAATGAGATTGGCTTTATCGCTGCCCATTCTTGAAGATTGCCCTCCGGCGAGTACAACTCCCGTAAACACGGCTTTATTACTCATTTTAGCCGCCCAACATAGCTAAATGGGTTGTGGCGCCCGTTAAGCGTTTATCAAGCTCATGGCTAATGGCTTTATTGCCCATTGCTGCTTGTATTGCTTTTACAGTGGCTGGCGTATCTTGCGCATTTAAATGCGCTCGTAAATCTATACCTTGCTCGGCAAATAAGCACAAATGTAATTTGCCTAATGACGATACTCTTAATCGGTTACAGCTTTTACAGAAATCTTTACTGTAGGGCATAATTAAGCCTATGCGCCCCTCAAAATCGGGATGACAAAACTCCTCTGCAGGGCCGTTTAATTTACCTCTCACTACCTGTAACCAACCTTTTGCTAAAAGCTGCGTTTTAACACTTTGCCCGCTTAAATGGTTTTGTTCAAAAAAGGTGGCACCATTACCTGTTTCCATTAATTCGATAAAGCGTACCGTTACTTTTTTATGTTTTACCCAGTCTAAAAAATCATTCAATTGGTTTTTATTAAACTGCTTAGCCAGCACGGCATTTATTTTTATGTCTTTTATGCCCAGCTCAATTGCCCGGTCTATCCCTTTTAAAATATGGGTTAGCTTGTCGTGTCCTGTAATTAATTTAAACATGCTCGGGTTTAAGCTATCAATACTAATATTTAGCGCATCTAAGCCAGCACTGTAAAACTCATCAATTTTATTAAATAAGTTAAAACCATTGGTTGTTATGGCGACTTTTTCTATGCCTGGGGTGTGTTTACATTGCTTTATAATGTCGGTTAAATCACTGCGTAAACACGGCTCACCGCCGGTAATACGCACTTTTTTTGTGCCAAGTTGCGCAAACGCATTTACTAAGGTGTTTATTTCGCTTTTATTTAAAAAGTTACGCGGGGTATCGCACTGATACCCATTCGGTAAACAATAGGTGCAACTAAAGTTACACACATCGGTAATTGAGAGGCGCAAATAGTTAAACTGCCGACCAAATTGATCATTAAGCATATGCTTCCTTGTTTATTTACATTTCAACTGCAACATCAATACTGTTAGCGTTTTGTGTACCATGTTGCTTTATTAATTGGCTTAACTGGGTTTTACACGAACCACAATTTGTACCGCATTTTAGTTTAGCCCCCAATTTATCTACTGTATTTTCACCACTTTTAATGGCGTTTATAATGGGCTGCTCACGTACTTTAAAGCAACTACATACTTGCGCGCCTTGGGTAAACTCTTCATCGGGCGTGGCGTACAGCAATGACTGTAATTGGCTAAAGGTTATTACAGGCTCTGCAAATAAATGATTTATCCACTCAAGTGATATGTCTTTTTGAGCAGGTGAAATAACCGCAACAAACACTAGCTGCTCGTTTTGAATACATTGAACATGCATTGCTTTTTCACTGCCCATTGCCGACCACTGCCCTTGTAACCCTGTAAGGGTTTGGCAATAATATAGTAAGTCATTTTCTGGTTCATTAAGTGCTAATTGGTAATTTACACAATTACTTGCGTTAACTTTAAGCCAAAAATCACTGGTTATTTTAAGCTCTGTTTTACTAAAAAGTTGCATGTACTGAGCAAACTGCGCTTTAACTAAATCAACGGCACCATGTTTACATTCAGCTTGGCCCGAAATAGGGTCTACAACCGATTGATAAAGCCCACTTACTGTAGCGGATGAGGCAAATTGTTTGTTCCAGTGAATAGGCATAAAACACTCACCTTTACGCACGGCATCCGTTACTTTGGCATGCGCTGTAACCTGCCCAGTTTTAGCATTGGCAATTATTAAATCGTTTGCTTTTATATTTAATCTGCCGGCATCAATGGGGTTTATTTCAATGTATGGCCGGGTTATATGAGTAGAAAGCGCTGTACTTTTTCCGGTGCGGCTCATTGTATGCCATTGGTCGCGTATTCGCCCTGAGTTCATTACAAAAGGGTAATCGCTTGATGTTTGCTGCACAGGAAGTTTGGGCGTTATAGGTATAAAGCGGGCTTTTTTATCTGCAGTGCTAAATTGATTATTAGTAAAAACCTGCCCGTTTTTATATGGCTCATTTTTTAGTACGGGCCACATAACGGGTTTTAAGTTATCGTATTGCGCTTTTGTGAGCCCAACTAAGCCAGAAAGGTTTAATAATCGACTGCCGTTATTTTCAAAATCAGTCAGTTGTGCCCATTCTTCAAAAATGCCGCTTGGGTCTGTAAAATCAAAACCTTCAAAACCCATTTTTTGTGCAACTAAGCACATTATTTGCCAATCGTTTTTAGCTCCGGAGAAAGGCTTAACTAGCGGGCGTTGCCTTGATATTCTGCGTTCTGAGTTAGTCACTGTGCCGTTTTTTTCGCCCCATCCGGTCGATGGAAACGCCACATTAGCAAATTTTAGCGTATCACTTTTGGCAATACAGTCAGACACAACCACCAGCTCACATTGCTCAAGTGCTTTTTGTATTGCTGCGTTATTAGGTAGGCTCACCATAGGGTTGGTTGCCATTACCCAAATAGCTTTTATTTTCCCTTTGGCTATTTCATCAAACATATCAATCGCATTACACCCTGCTTTTTTAGCTATTGTTGGTGATTGCCAAAAACGCTGCACTAACTGTTGGTGCGCGTCGTTTTCAATGTCTAAATGTGCTGCTAATTGATTTGCCAAGCCCCCTACTTCACGCCCCCCCATTGCGTTAGGCTGCCCAGTTATTGAAAACGGGCCACAGCCAGGTTTTAGCAATTTACCCGACGCTAAGTGCGCATTTATAATCGCATTACACTTATCAACCCCTGAGCTTGATTGGTTAATACCCATTGAATAAAAACTAATGGCGGTTGGGCTTTTTGCAAATAAGGCGTAAAAGTCACTGACTAGCTGCGCGTCGATATCACAATAGTCACTTACCGCTTTTACACTCCACTTTTTCGCCTCTGCAAGCGCACTATCAAAGCCGTTTGTATGCTCATTAATAAATTGCGTATCTAAATAGTTTTGTTCACTTAAATAATTAAGTAAGCCGTTATAAAGTGCTGCGTCGCTACCTGGTTTTATATTTAAAAAGGTATCGGCAAGTTCGGCTGTATCGGTTTTTCGCGGGTCGATAACCACTACTTTCATGTTTGGATTAAGTTTTTTTGCGCGCTCCATACGCTGGTATAGCACCGGGTGTGTCCATGCTGCATTTGAGCCAATTAAAATAAGTAGCTCAGTTTGCTCTAAATCTTCGTAGGTACATGGCACTACGTCCTCACCAAACGCTCGTTTATAACCGGCAACCGCCGATGACATACACAGCCTTGAGTTTGTATCTATATTGCCTGAACCTATGTAGCCTTTCATTAGTTTATTAGCAACGTAGTAATCCTCTGTGAGTAACTGCCCCGATACATAAAACGCAACCGAATCCGGCCCATGCTCTTTAATAATAGCGCTAAATTTATTAGCAACGTGTTGTGTTGCTGCATCCCAGCTAGCAGGTTTGTTATCAATAAGGGGCAATGTTAAGCGGTTATCAGTGCCGGTGGTGTCAAGCAAATGCGTGCCTTTAACACACAAGCGGCCAAAATTAGCGGGGTGCTCACGCGTGCCCTCAAGTTTTGTTGGCGTATTATTTAATAATGAAATATCAACCCCACAGCCTACACCACAATAAGCGCAGGTAGTTTGTTTAAGCAAAGGCTTATTTGAACATGTGTTTAAAGATTCCATACTACTCTCTTATTGTTGGCGTTAAGCGCTCTGTGATACAGGTTCATCGACAGGGATAAGGGTGGCAATTTTGTTATTAAGTGCACGACTAATAACGCTTTGCACTAATTTTTCACAGCCTCCACAGCCTGTACTTGCTTTAGTAGCTTGTTGCACCTTGTTTAAATCGCTACAGCCTTGTATTACAGCTTGTTCAATAGTGTGTTTTGTAACTTTGTGGCATGCACAAATAATGGCATCGCTTGGTAAATCATCAGCGCTTAGTTCACCCGTTTCACCTGCAAGCGGCATTATTAACGACTCTGCAGGCACACTAAGCTCTATACTATTTAAGTGGAACTGCAATAAGTTATCGTATTCGCTGGTATCGCCAACCAGCACAGCACCTATAAGTTTGTTGCCTTGCTCATTAGTGACTACTTTTTTGTAAATACCGTTTGGCTGATCTTCAAAATAATAGCTAACTGCGCCTTCAGTGCGTGCGTGGGCATCACCAATTGAGCCCACTTCAACACCCATTAATTTAAGCTTGGTGCTCATATCCGCGCCGCTAAATTCATCCGTATTGTTTGAATAGTTGCTTAAAGGTGTGTTTGAAGCTGTACTTGAAGAAAGCTGTTTTAAAACATGCCCCGCCGCTACTTTTGCCATAGCGTAGCCCGGTGCTACAAGGCCAAAAATAAAGTTATTCCAAAGGGCGCACTCGCCTATGGCGTATATGTTTTTATCACTCGTTTGGCAATGGTTATTAATAACAATGCCGCCGCGCTCACCTATTTCTAAATTAAACTCGCGGGCTAAATTATCATATGGGCGAATACCGGCCGAAAAAACAATCATATCGGTTTCTAGGCTTTGCCCCCCCTTAAAGCACATTTTATAGCGGCTGCTTTCACCCTCAATAATTTGCTCTGTCGCCACCGAGGTATAAACGGTAACGCCGAGCTCAGTAATTTTATTTTTCAGTAACCGCCCACCAGCAGCGTCTATTTGAACGCCCATAAGTTGTGGCGCAAATTCTATTACATGGGTTTGCAAACCAAGCTGTTTTAAAGCGTTGGCTGCTTCTAGCCCTAATAAACCGCCACCAATTACCACGCCCACTTTGCTGGCATGTGCTGATTTTTTTATGGCGTGTAAATCATTAATGGTTCTGTAAACTAGGCAATGCTCACGATCTTTACCTGGAATCGGTGGCACAAATGCAAATGACCCCGTTGCCAGTATTAACTTATCGTACGCAAATGTTTTGCCTTTGGAGGTAGTAACCGTTTTTGCTTCACGGTTTATATCAACCACTTTTGAATGGGTATGAAAACACACTTGCCAATCTTGATAGGTTTTACTGCAAGTAAGAGCTAAATCGTCTTCGGTTTTACCTTTAAAAAATGATGAAAGCTGAACACGGTCATAAGCGAGGCGGTCTTCACCGCTGAGCACGGTAATATCAACATTTTTGCTATCACCTTGTTGTGATACTAGCTGTTGTACAAAATGATGCCCCACCATTCCATTTCCGACGACGACAACACGCTGCTTGCTTGGCATTAAATTCACCTGTTTTGTTTAAAGTATCAATGCATAAATTAATACTTCAAACGTATAATTTGTTATGTATTTGTTATAGCAATATGCAAGCCAGATATATAAGCCTTAACTTTCAGTAACTTAACCAAATTAGTGCAGTGAAGATGAGGTGAAAGCACCACAAGCTGGCGCTATTGCACCAACTTGTACCGCGTTAGATTACATAACCAGAGTTTAGGTTAAATAACCTGAACTCTGGTTAAGAGATTTACTAACGTATTGAATCAAAAGTGATATTTATGTTTATTTTCTCTAGCCAGAGATTTACAGTGAAAACAAGGCGAAATTACGCGTCAATAGCTAGCCTATTGCAAGTAAATTCAACGTAGTTAGCGCTGGAAATAGCTGCTTGAGATAGATTTATTATCCAGAGTTCAGGTTAAAGACTTAAAACTTAGCGCTTAGCCAAACCCAAAGCTTTTGGGTGTCAACTTTGCCTGCAGCGCTATCGCCTGCAGAATAATCGGCAAATTTAGCGCCAACGGCATAGGTGTTATTAATAGGCTTAACGTATTGCACGTTTAGCTCTGAGCCTAAATCATCAACTCCATTGACGCTGTCGTTTGCATCAAAGTTGTGATACGCCACTAACCATTTACCGTCAAAGGCTTTACCACTTAAACTTACATAAATATCATCAAGTCCTTGTGCAGGTGTTGCTAAAAATGTATCTGCCCAACCATTAAATTTATGCATTGTGGCAAGCGGCGTAGCAAAACCATAATCGCCATTATCAGAACCCAGTGACTCAATACCGGCTTTTAATGTAACAGTTTCAATGCCTAAACCGGCTAAATCAATACCGCCTTCAAGCGCATAGTAATCGGTGTCAAAATCACTCACGTTAGTTGAGGCAGATTGCGTTGCATATTCTGCCTTATAATAAACCTTAGTATCGCTGAGTGTTTTATTACCCTTAAATGAAACACCATAAGTATCTAAGCTGTCATCATCTACTGCGTCGTTACTCAGTAAGTAACTGTATAAAACCACTTTACCTACGCTTGTTTTAAAGCTTGCATTAATAAGGTGATCGGATGAATCAATATCTTTGCTATCGGCAAATATACGGTTGCGCTTGCTTATGTAGCTATAGTGCAAGTTAATATCATTAAATGTGTAATTGACTGTTGCCGCATCAAAGGTCTGCCTGTCTTGCCTAAAGCCAACGTGTCCCACAAATCGTTGTCCATCAAGCGCTATTACTTGCCTACCAACTTTAACTGATAACGCATCTTTAGCGTACTTAACAAAAGCCTGATCGACCTCTGTGGTTTCTGGGTCGGCTATTACTGAATAATTAGTATTTTTGCCCAAGGTATTGTTGTAATCGTCTACACCTAACAGGCTTCGGCTATCTTCTACCTCTAATAAAGCAGAAAAACCATTTACCTCGTCAGTTTTATGCGTAAGTCGGGTGCGCAGCGTTAGGCTACTTGCATCTTTTAATGCGTTATCTTGCTCAGCACTCTCAAAACGCAGTCTAAAATTAAGGTCGGTTTGCGCTGCAACACTAATTGAAGGCGCAGCAATGCACCCTATCATTAAAATAATAGGTAAGTTATTTTTATAATTTAACATGTTGGTCTCTTAGTTTTTAATTATGAGCACGCACAATAAAATGATAAATAAACACATCGAAATGCTCTTCCAGACTAATACTGGATCGCGTTTCATTATTGAAATTTTGTTGGCTGAACTCTGTAATTGTGGATTAGGTTTAGTAATATCTGTTAAAAACTCAGAAAATGCGTGGTATCTGAGCTCTGGCTTTGGCGCAAGTGCTTTCATTAAAGCCTGATCTAACCAAAAAGGTATATCTGCTCGGTACTTGCGAATACTTGTGTATTGCCAATGGCTGTAATCAATGGGGGTATGATTTATTGGCAATGTTTTGTAAGGCAGCTTTGAGCACAATAGCTCGTAAGCAATCACCCCAAGCGAAAACATATCGCTTTTAAAATCAGCATGCAGCGAAATAAGTGTTTCAGGAGCCGTGTAATCTACCGTACCTTGCGGGCACTCATCGGCTATTTGCTTAACCGATTCATCCATAGCAGCAACACTTGCGGTACCGTAATCGATTAACGTTACTTTACCGTGTGTATCTATCATAATGTTATCGAGTTTTAAATCACGGTGCACCATATCTAATCGCTGAAAAGCCCTTAGCGCATGCACTATTTGTTCAACAATACTGCGTACTTTAGCTATTTCTAAATACGGTACATCGTGTTTATAATCACTGAGGGTTTGCCCGTCCATGTACTCGCAAATATGATATAAAAATCGGCTTTGCGACTGCGTATTTAAAACCTTCATAACATTTGGATGATCAATACGTTGCCCTACCCACCCTTCGCGTATAAAACCTTGAAGATAGTGTACATCGTCTTCAAAATTTACCGACGGTGCCTTTAATACAACCGGTGGCGTATTCGGCGCTTGTTGCACTAAGTAAATGTGAGATCGGCTACTTTCGTTGATTTTACGAATTACCGTGTATCCATCAATTACTTGTCCAACGTTTAACGCGGGTGGAATTTTTCGCTGCGTTAACGTTTGATAAAGCTCATCTAGATTCTGCTGCGCAATACTGTTTACTTTTACTAGTAAACAGCTCACGTTATCATCGCTTCCTTGTGCTATGGCACGTGAGGTTATAGCTTTAGCAGCAAGCTCTAAATTGCTGTGGGCGTTTATTTCGTTAACTATTTCACTGTAAGGCAATACATCGTGTACACCATCGCAAGTAAGTACGTAAATATCATCGGCTTTTAACTCAACTTCGTAAACATCAATTTCTTGATGTGGCTGAGCGCCTAAAGCACGAGTAAGCGTATCATTTACTTTATGGTCGCGCGTTATCGCCTCTATTTGATTATCACGTAAACGCGTAATACGTGTATCCCCTAAATGAAATATATACCCCGTAGCCGATTTTAAAATAAGCGCTGTAAAGGTGGTCATCCAATCAGCTTGACGTTGCCCTAAATAGTTATAGTTTCTTGATTGCGAATATAACCACTGATTTAAACTAGCCAATACCTTAGACACTGATTTTTTAACAGCCCAGCTGTCGGGTGTATTTAAATACTCATTTATGAAATGAGTAACACTAAGCTGCGATGCCTGTTTGGCATTTTTTGCCGATGAACACCCATCTGCTAGGCAAGCAACAGCTCCTTTTGTTTCTTTTTGTTCGTGCTCAGTATTTAAAGCCGCAAACGCATCTTGATTTTCATCTTTTATACCCGCGGCACTATGACCACCAAAAGAAACATCCAGCGTATTTTTGCGCACTTTAGCATGTTGGGTTTCATCAAACATTGTAAACGCTACCTTAAGTAACTGAGATTAGTTCAACAGAGCCATCTTCGTTTACTTCTGTCATGTGGCCATCTGGTTCTTTCATAAAAAATAATGCAGCTAAACCTAACAATGCACTTGCAGCGATAATCATAAAGAAGGTTTGATAATCAACTAATGATAGCGCCGTTAAATACACAACCGCCCCTACGTTACCGTATGCACCGGTCATACCAGCAATTTGCCCTGTTAAACGGCGTTTAATTAGTGGCACAGCAGCAAAAACAGCGCCTTCGCCCGCTTGTACAAAGAACGAACATGCCATAGCAGCTGCTACCGCAAGCCAAAGTGGCCAGCTAGCATCAACTAAACCCATTACAAAGTAACCAACAGCTAAACCTGAAGTAAGTACAATAAGTGTTTTACGGCGGCCCATTCTATCTGAGATCCAACCACCACCAGGGCGCGAGGCTAGGTTCATAAATGCATAAGCAGATGCAAGTAAACCCGCGTACACCATATCAAGGCCAAATACTTCACTAAAAAATAACGGTAACATTGAGACTACAGCCAGCTCTGAACCAAAAGTAGTAAAGTAGAGAATATTTAACACAGCAACTTGCTTAAACTCGTAACGGTGCGATTCTGGCACGGGTTGTTTAAAAATATGGCCATTAATGTCATAAGTTTTATAAACTTCATAAAGGTAAAGCAGTACTAAAAATGCATATGTGCCAATGACAAAGTTTTCTGAGAGTAAACTTGCACCCGATGGTGATAATTTCCATGTAAGTAACGCTAATGCGCCGTACATAGGCAGTTTCATAATTAGTAATAATACAAAGTCACCTTTACTTGTAACTTCCATTGCGCCGACTTTTTTAGGCTTAAAGTACGTGCCACCTTTAGGTGTGTCCGATACATTTAAATACCAAATAACACCAAAAATTACACTTAATACACCTGTTAAGCCAATCGCGTAGCGCCAGCCATCATCACCACCAAACATAAGTGCTAACACTGGCAGTAACATTGCCGCTGCTGCCGAGCCAAAATTACCCCAGCCGCCGTAAATACCCTCAGCTGTGCCAAGTTCATTAGCCGGAAACCATTCGCTCACCATACGAATGCCCACTACAAAGCCCGCACCAATAAAGCCCATTGCAAAACGCGCGATAGCGGCTTGTTCAAATGTGCTGGCCATTGCAAACATAAAACACGGAATGCTACATAAAATCAGTAAGGCGGCATAAACAATACGGGGGCCAAATTTATCTGTTAGCATGCCTACAACAACACGCGCGGGAATAGTTAAAGCTACATTTAAAATTAATAGCGTTTTTACCTGTGCCATCGTTATGCCTAACGAGCCCGCTATGGCACCTAGTAATGGCGCATGGTTAAACCATACAAAAAAAGAGATAAAGAACACCATCCAGCTTAAATGTAGTATTTTCATTTTTCCGCTAAACGATATGAGATTAAACCCAGTATTCGGTTGCATAATTTTTTCCTTGTAACGATTATTGTTTTAAGCAGCGGGTACAACTTTAGTAGTAATAACACTGCGACTATTGTTAAATTAACGTTAACCGCTTTCAGCAATTACTAAGCCAATAATTATTAGTTATGTTTTTCAAGGGCTTAGATTTTTTGGAAATGTTATTTATTTTGCTTTGCACTATTTAAGCAGTCGCAATGAGCGTAAACAGTGCAAAGAATTTTTAAGCTTTACTTGCTCTAGCTTTTAACTAATTGGTATTGTTTAAAAAAATTATGAGAAAAAATAAATGCAAAAACCGCCTTTAACCTATCAGCAGCAATTACGCTATTCACGCCATATTATGCTTCCTCAGCTGGATATCGATGGACAAGAAAAAATATGGCAAAGTCATGTTCTTATAGTGGGATTAGGTGGATTAGGCTGTCCAGTTGCGCAGTATTTAGCGGCATCTGGCGTAGGGCGTTTAACGCTTGTAGATAACGATGTGGTTGAAGCAACTAACTTGCAAAGGCAAGTGCTTTATAAGCCAAGCGATGTAGGGTTCTTGAAAACCCACAGTGCAAAAAAGCAATTAACTCTTTTAAATAATGAAATAGAAATACACACAATTGATGAGTTTTTAGATGAAAGCTCGCACCTTGAGCACTTATTTAGCAAAGTAGATGTTGTTATTGACTGCTCTGATAACTTAGCAACACGTAATTTACTCAACAGTGCTTGCTATAATACTAGTACGCCTTTGGTTTCTGGCTCTGCTATTAGGTTTGAGGGGCAAGTTGCTTGTTTTACAATGGCCCCCAATAGCCATTGTTACGGGTGCGTGTCACAACTCTTTGGCGAACAAACTCAAAGCTGCTCAGAGTCAGGCGTGCTCTCCCCTATTGTAGGCCTTATTGGCAGTATTCAAGCAACTGAAGCCCTTAAAATTATTGCAGGGCTTAACAGTAAGCTCACTGAGCAGTTATTACTTGTAGATGGTTTAAGTATGGAATTTAACCGTTTTAACATTGTTAAAAATAAGCATTGTTCAGTTTGCAATGCCTGATTTAATACATTTAAAATTCATGACTGCTGTTATAAGCCTAACTTAGCGTTTCTAAATTATTTATTGTCAAATAAACCTGCTCACTAAGTTGCACAGTGCTTTGCTGCCATTGCCTTTTAGAGACCGCGCAATATAACAATTGCTTATCTACATTTACAGTAAGTAACCACTGCTCATCGAGCTGCTGAGCATTTTCGAGAAGCCCTGTTAGTACGTTTGCACTACTCTCGCTGGCCGGCTTTGCCTTACTGTAGGTAATTTGGCTGCTTTCTATAATTAATTTATGACTTTGTTTTACAAGCGAAGGCAATACATATAAATGCTGTAAGCTATTGCTAAGAGTAAGCTGGTATAGGCCAAAAGCATCATTAAACTCAGCCTTGCTGTAGCTAAGTATACTCAGTGGCGTTTGGCTCTTATTTGTATAAATACTTTGCACCACTTGTTGTGTTGCCCCAAACTTGAGCACTTTGCCTTTCGTTATATGTATTAATGTATCGCTACAATAAAGCAGCTCTTTTAAAGAGTGGCTAACAATAATAAATTTAATACCATGGGATTTATTGAGTTGTTGCACTACCCCCAACATAGTAAAACGCGTTGACCAATCGAGTGCACTAAAGGCCTCATCAAGTAAAATTACAGATTGCCCACTTAGCAGTGTTCTTGCAAAAGTTACGCGCTGACGCTCTCCGCCCGACAACCCCGCCACATCACGATTTAGCAATGGCTTAAGCGCTAATAAATCAATCACCAACTCAGGGGTTAGGTTGTTGCTTTTATTTTTACAATGCTTGTGAGTAAACAATAAATTGCCCATCACATTTAAATGTGGAAATAACGGACACGACTGCAACTGCAAAGTAAGAAGGCGTTTATCAGGGTTTAAATGAGTAATGTTGTGATCATTTATACACACATTTTGCGAGTCAGATAAACCCGCTATAGCTTGCAATAAACTCGACTTACCTGAGCCCGAAGGGCCAAACACCCCTAAAATATCAAATTGATTTATAGTTAAATCAATATTTAGTTCAAAATCATCCAAACGTTGATGACATTTTATTTTAAGCACGATTAGCAGCTCCGTTTATCACGGTTTTATTAAATTTAAACAACAACACTAAACACGCAAACGAAATGGCCAATAATACCAATGACAATTGATGAGCTGCCCCATAATTAAGTGACTCTACATGGTCGTACAACGCAATAGACACCACTTGGGTTTCGCCTTGTATATTGCCACCAATCATAAGCACTAGACCAAATTCCCCTAATGTATGGGCAAAACCCAACGCAAAGGCACTGCCTATACTTGGCTTTAATAGCGGTAAAGTTAAATACATAAATCGTTTAAATGGGCTAATACCCAAAGCAACTGCAGCTTGATTGTAGGTGGTATTTATTTGTTTAAAACCAGCCAGTAAAGGCTGCATCACAAAAGGAAGTGAATAAAAGAGTGAGCCAATAACCACCCCCTGAAAACTAAACGCAAGTTGCGTCCCCGTTAACCAAAACCAAAACTGACCAAATGCATGAGTAGGTGAAAACAACACCAATAAATAAAACCCCATTAGCGTAGGCGGTAGCACCAAAGGCATTGCTATAAGCGCTTCTAATATAGGTTTTAACTTACCTTTATAACTGGCCAACTGCCATGCAAGCGGAATGCATATAATCAACAAAATAGCGGCCGTTATAAAGGCGAGTTTAATTGTAAGCCACAGCGCCGTAATATCACTTGCTAACATCACTTTCCTTTGCTTTGTAGCCTAGTTCTAATAATGTTTTTGCGGTTGAGGGATCATTTAAAAAAGCCATAAACTTTTTCGCTGTTGTTAAATGCTTAGAAGCGCTAATAATTACGCCTTGCTGTGTTATTTGAGGATATTTTGCAGTGTCGATAAGCGAGTAATTTAAGTATTTTTTATTTTTAGTTTTACGATACGCAGACTTTAACGTAGATAACGCGACCAAGCCCTTAGCAGCATTACCTGTTTCTACAAACTGAAACGCATGGGTAATATTATTTGCATACACAAACTCATAAGGTGTTTTTATATAGTTTTTAGCATAGTGTGCTGATGATTGCCCATAAGGCGAAAACCGAGGGTTAGCAATAGCCAATTTATTATTAATAATTGAGTTGCTTGGCTGCCAAAGCGCTAATAAACCTATTGCATAGGTGGTTAAGCTATCTTTAATCGCAAAGCCATCTTTGATCAGTGCTTGTGGACGCATCGCATCGGCTGATAAAAATATATCGTACGGTGCACCGTGCATAATTTGTGAGTGTAATACGCCGCTAGAAGCAGCTGATATTTTAATATTAATATTTTTCAGGGCTGGGTTAGTTACCAGCGTTTGCAGCACAGGTTTAAAATTGCTCGCCACTGCGATATGCAGTGTTTCTTTTGCGTTAAGAGGCTTGCTAAATACCACTAACAGTAATAACAAATAACCACACCATGTATTGTAAAGCTTTAACATTATAAGTATTGTTTTAAAAATCAGTCACATTATAAAAAACAATATATATGAACGATGTATGCAATGCACCTGGTTTATTACCAGTAGAAACCGCAATAAGTAACATGCTAAGCGCTATTAGCTTCAATAAAGCAGCAGAAACCATTTCTATTATGCGCAGCGCTGGCCGTGTTTTAGCAAGTGATATTAAATCTAGTATTAATGTGCCTGCTCACGATAATTCGGCAATGGATGGGTATGCACTATGCCTAAGTGAAGGGCTAACCACCTATCAACAAGTAGGCAGCGTGTTTGCAGGGCAAACCTTTGAAGGCACTTTATCTGCCGGGCAATGCGTTAGAATAATGACCGGCGCGGCACTGCCCTCTGGCGCTAATGCAGTCGTGATGCAAGAAAACGCCACTGCGGATAACGACAAAATAACATTTACGGGTAATATTGAGCTCAATAATAATGTACGCTTTGCCGGCGAAGATATTGCAATAAACAGCATTGTTTTTAAAGCGGGCAGAAAACTAAAAGCAGTCGATGTAGGCTTACTTGCCTCTATTGGCATTAGCCAAGTAAGCGTATATGAAACACTTAAAGTTGCGGTGTTTTCTACAGGGGATGAACTTATAGAGCCCGGCGATGCGCTTCCCGCTGGCGCTATTTATGAAAGTAATCGAGCAGTTATTTTAAGTGAGCTGCAAGATAGCAATATAGAAGTAATTGATTTTGGCATTATCGCTGATGATAAAAACTTGATTAAAAATACATTTTTAAAAGCAAATGAGCAGGCAGATGCTGTAATTAGCTCTGGTGGTGTATCAGTTGGTGAAGCCGATTTTACCAAAGAAGTACTAAATGAAATTGGCGATATACACTTTTGGAAAATTGCCATGAAACCGGGCAAACCCTTTGCGTTTGGTAAATTACCTAACAGCTACTTTTTTGGTTTACCAGGTAACCCCGTATCGGCAGCCGTTACGCTTGAGCGACTTGTAAAACCCGCTCTTACAAAACTTTCAGGTAATGAACATACCGCTAAATTACGCTTAAAAGCAACTACCACAGCGCTGATCAAAAAGCGCCCTGGCCGTACCGACTTTCAACGCGGTGTAGCCAGCACCGACGAAAACAATAATCTGCTGGTAACGCCTATAAACAAACAAGGTTCGGGGGTGCTTTCATCGCTTAGTCAAGCAAATTGCCTTATTGTGGTACCAGCCGAAAGTGGCAATATTGCGAAAGACGAAACCGTAGAAATAGAGCTGTTATAGCTTATGCAAATTTGCTTAGTTAGCAGTATATAAGCACGAGTAATAAAAAACCCAGCAAGTATGTGCAACCTGCTGGGCTTGAGTTTAGGTTTAAACCGCTATTAAAATAACGACTCAAAGTCACCGTTAGGAAATAATACCCCTGGAATACCACGTACTGCGGTTACATCTGCAATTTTTGTATCGCCTAAATACAAGCCACCGCGGTAATTGCTGCCCGCTTGTTTAACATCTAGCCAGCGACCGTTTTCACCTTTTGCAGTTAAACTAATGTTGCTATTTACTTCTCTAATACGCAAATCTAAGGCTTTTTGTTTTACGCTAATAAAAACATCACTACTGGTAAGCTGCGATAAATCAATAACATCTCCTACATACGCTAAGCTAAAATCACTCGCACCACCCAACGGCAAAGCTAGCTCTAAGCCAAACATTAAATCATCGTTTTCCTCACCAGTGAGTGGCGATGCTTCTAATGCCGTAATATGAAAAGGTGTCGTTTGAATATCACTTTGAAACTGCCCTTCAAAATCAAATGCAGATAAAGAGGTCACTTCCTGTGCAAAAGCAGTAACAAATCGATTTAGATCTAATGATAACTCACCTGTAAGCTCACCAGATTGCTTAGCAATAACAACATCAGTTGTAATATTAGCGATACCTGTTTGCGCATCGGGTAATAATTCACTTTGCTCACTTGTCCCATCAAATTCAACCAGCAACTCACTTACATCAACATCTAAACGCGTATCGCCGTTAACAACAAAAGCACTCATTACCCCTTCCACTTTATCACCCAGTACGCCACTGACTCTAAAGGTAGGAATAGACATCTCTATATTTACAGGCAAACCGTCATAAGTACCTGTAATTAGCCATTCGTAGGGTGATGTAGAGTAACTAATATCAAGATTGCGTAACGTGTACTGCCCTTCGCTTGCTGAAACTTCCGCAAGCGGCGAGTAATTAATGAGTACTTCATTAATTACTTCAGCAAGTACAGTAATCGCTTTTTGAGTATCATCATCAAGTGCACTTTCTAATTGCTCAAGTTTTACGTCTAAATCGTCAGCGTAGGTTGTGTCTTGTAAACGAACAACACCAAGTACATCTCTTACATTTTCAAGTAATTCGCGTGACTCTAGTAGTTGCTCAGATTCGACTTTTTGTTGCCAATTGGTGTAACTAGTCACACTGGCAATAGTTTGCTTAACTTGACCAGCTACACTTTGAATTAAACCATTGCCTTGTTCACTGTAAAGGTTATCTGCAATGTATTGATCAGCTAAATTACTGTAGGTTTGCCAAGCACTGGTGTCATCCTGCTCGGTAATAAAATCATTAAATGCAGTAGCTAAATCAAAGTCATCAACAGCCACGCCAGCTACAATTGCACCATAGGTAAATGCATTAGCAACAATTTCAGCCTCTAAGGTATTACTTAAGTTACTGTGTGTGAGTTGATAAAACGGGCTTGCCGATAAACTAGCAAGAGTAGCATCAATATTAGCTTCATTAATTACAGTACTTAAAGGCGAGAAAAACACCTCATTAACGCCAGGCGCAACATAAGCACGGGCGGCATAATTTAAATTAACACCGGTTATCTCTTCAAAATCAATTAAACGGTTCTCGTTTATATCGTTTACATCGCCGCGCAACGTTCTGCCGCAGCCTGTAAAGCGTGGGCATGGCAAAGCACTATCGTCAGGTATAAATTCAAATGTATAAAAATTAAGAGGCGATACGCTCACGCTAGCGGTATTTATATTTTCAACTGCAACAGATTCAACGACATTGCCTTGGCTGTCTAATTGATTAAGTGTACCTTTAGCTGATTGCCACTGAGGCACATAAAAGTTTACGGTAGCAGTAGATGCAACGCTTATTTCAACCACTTCGTCATTACTATCATTTGAAGAGCCGCCACAGCCACTAAGCGCTACAGCAACTGACAAAGGTAAAAGTTTTTTTAACATCTTCATTCCTTAAAACTTAATGTTCATGTACCAATTTACATTCGCATAATAAGCTTTATCTAAATCTAAGCTGTCGGTTTGTAAATTAAGGCCAAAGTACTCGTTTTCAATTCCGACTAAAAACGCTTCACTTTTTGTTTCATAGCCAGCTTGTACTTTCCAATGATCCCAAAAGTGAATACGTCCTTTTAGCTGGCTAAACGTATCTTCGTCATATTGTTTTATTGTTAGCGCAGTTGAATATCGAGAGTTAATTCTGTAGTCAGCAAAAGCGGTAATACGCATTTCCATATCAAGTGTGTGCGACTGGGTATTACCAAAAGCAGATGTTTGTAGTGACACAGTAGGTGTTGATACAACACTCCCATTCTCATCTTCACTAAAAGGAATTTCTGTTGTTTGCCCTTTTACCGAGCCGGTATCATCAAAATCAGTTTTATAAAGTAGATCTTTTACACTTAGGCCTACTTTTAAATCGTCATTTACTTGCCAATCAGCAAAAATATCTAAGCTATAACCTAAGCCTTCTGGGTTTTCAGAGGGGGTAAATTTTTTAAATAAAATATCTTTCGAAAAATTATAATCAGCTGTAATGCTACCTTCAACATCGTCACTAAATATTCGCCCATCTACAGAGGCATCTTGAAAATGTGTACTAGCAAACACAGACACTTTAGGTGTGATAGTTAACGCGTTTTTATCTAAAAACTTAAAATCGTATGAAACAAATACCCCATTAGAGGTAACTTGTTTTGCATCTAATTGGTACGTGTAAAATCGCTCTTCAAAGGGTAAATCGTTTTTTTCTAAATATGTATAAAGTGCAGTGTCTGGATCAAAGTTAAGTACATAGTCATAGCGGCTTTGCAGACCAACTTTAAAGTTGTTGTAACCTACCCCAATTTCAAAAATATTATAAGTAAATGCACTATCGCCAGATTTAATAGGCTCGTCAAAATCATCTACAAATGCTTGTACTGGCTGTGCCTCAGTGTAAATTTCGGCGTCAAAGTGAGTAAATATTTGAAATTGATTATTTGCAGAAGCTAGAGGTGAAAGTAGAACAGTTGAAAATCCTAACAAGAGAATTTTTTTTTTCATAATTTAATCGCTTTCTATAAAAAAAGGGAAAAGCGCAGCGCTTTTCCCTTTTATAGTTTAAGTATTAGTTAGATGAGTCAATTAAAGTCACATCTGTGTACTCAATTACTTCATCATCAATGTAAGTAATCGAAACACCATTTGTAACTTTAGTTGCTGTACCAAAGGTCATCATCATGCCGTCGTACATTGCTTTAACGTCGCCCATGTAACCAGCTGACTCAGTACCCGACATAGATAGCGTGTAACCCATTGCAGCGTCTCCATTAACTTTTATTTCAAGCATGGTCATATCTTCATCACCACTGCTATCCACTTCAGACATTACGCTAAAGTCTAAGTCGCCAGACATACCTGCTAGTTCTAACATTGCAAAATCGGTTTCTTCCATACCGCTAAGGTTTAGCGTACCCATAAAGCCTGAGTCACCGTCCATAATCTCAACACGGTTCCATGCTTGCGCCATAGTCAGCTCAGCATCGTCAATCGTATCTGCGGTTACAGCACCGTCAAAGGTAAATACTAAACACGAATCAATTTGTGTTGAATCGGTAATAGTACCATCAGCAAATGCTTGACACTCTTCAAGTGCAGCTGCAGCCTCACCTGTTACAAGCTCTACTGTTGCATCGCTGTCGGTTTCTAGCTTGCCACCCCAAGCAACAACAAGCTGGTCATCTTGATACGCTGCTGATGCAGTGATCTCGCTACCAGTTGTTGAGTTTATAAGCATTAGCGTTAAGTCGTCTAGGCTGTAATCGTAGTCCCACTCAGGGTGAGTTGTTGACGTACCTTCACCAGAATTCCCCATGTCGGCAAGCTCTTCAAACACATCAAATAACACTTCAGCTGTATCGTAAAGTGCATCGCTACCCGTGCTTGTTAATACCGTCATTGTAGAAAGTGACATTGACGTTTCTTTAACAGATGCTGTAGCTACTGCAAGGTCTGCTTCTGCTTGTAAGCTAAGTGCTGTTACAAGTTGCTCGTTTGCAAGATCAGCTTGTATTTGTGCTGCTTCAGCCATCGTATTTGCGCTTGCAATTAAGTCATCAGCTTCAGCCGTATCAGCTTCAGTCACTGCTACAGCTTTATATTCAGTTGCTGCTTCTAAAGCTTGTTCAATCGCAAGTTCAAGCGCATCTACAGCAGCAGAAAAATCAGAAGCAGCAGTAACCGCAGCATCAACAAAAGCAACCGTTGCTTGAGCATCGTCACCCGAGTCAACAGCAGCTTGTGCAGCATCAAGCGCACTTGTTGAAGCAGCTTCTGCAGTATTAGCAGCTGTTTTCTTTTCACCTGCAACATCGGCAGTGTTCATAGCAACTTCTTTAGCGGCTGCTACTTCAACCTCGTACTCAGTAATAGCGTCTTGCGCATCAATTACTAACTGCGCAATTGCTGCATCATATGCGCTTACATTTTCTACTTCTACTAAAGCTGCGTCTTGTAAATCAGTTGCAGAATCTAGTATGCCTTGATAATCAGAGCTTTGCTCTACAAGTAAAGCCGCAGTGCTAACATAGTCTTGTGCTTTTGCGTATAAAACGTTTACTAGTGTTGATAAACCCGCTGCTTCAGCCTGATTTTCAAGTGCTGCAACAGAATTAGCAAATTCAATCGCAGAAGCTGCATCAGTAACTGCATCACCACCTAGCGCTTGAACATCAGCAAGCATTGCCTCAGCAGCATCTACCGATGCTTGTAGCTCTGTAAGCTCAGTAGAAGATGCATCAATTTGTGCTGATAGAGCAACCGCTAAATCAACAAAAAAGTCATCGCCTGCAACACACTCATCGCCCGTACAACCAAGCTCTTCTAGGGCTTCTTGCACAGTACCTGCAAGCTCTGCTAATTCAGCGTCACTGGCTGCGCCGTTTTTAACTGCGTTGTCTTTTGCTTCTTTTGCTTTAGTTGCAATGCCTGCAGAATTTTGTGCAAATGCAGCAATATCTTCAGTTGACGCATTCGGGTTATTAGCTAAATAGGCTGCATCTAATGCCGCTTTAATAGCATCTTCATCACCCGTTGCAATAGCGACAAATATGCTTGCAGTGCTAGAAACAGCTGTTTGTAAGGTTGCTGCAATGTCAGTAGTACTTAAAGTGCCTGCTGCAATACCGGCTGTAATGCTTGCTATAGCATCAGAAATTGATGGTAAACCTTGAACCGAAGATGACAGCTGCGCAATCATTAATACGCCTTGCGAAAGCGCTTCTTCACCATCAACATCACTTAAATCTACTGCACCACCGTTTGATAAGTCACCAATAAGCGCTGATAATAATACCGCGGCATCTGGCCCCAAAACTTGGATCACCGTGTTTAAGCTTGTTGATGCAATAGCATCGGCATCAACATCGTCACCAGCTTCAAGTAGTGCTTGAGCAACTAGCGTCGTTAAAAAGGTAACATTTGCTTTAAACGAACGTGCAACGTTTGCATCACCTGCTGCACCACTTGCACCAGACGCATCAGCTTCTGCTGCTGCAATATATTTAACAACCGAAAGCTCTAGGTCTGCTTTATACCATTCACCAAACTCAATGTTAGTATCACCATCGTTTACATCGTCAGCGTCAGGCGCTTCATCGTAAGTTCCACAACCAACGTAAGCATCACAACGTAAATAACTCTCATCACCTTCTTCAGCTGTAGCAACTGTAATATATACAGGGCCTGTAAAGTCATCTTCAAGGTAAATGCTGTAGCTGCCATTATCGCCAGTTACTAGCGCATCAGGGTTACCTGCAATTTTACTTGCTTCCACTGCCGCATCTGCCGTATCTTGCGACGTTGCTTCTCCAGTGAATGTTTCTGCTTCTGCTGATGCTTCTAATCTAAATGCAACTGGAACACTTTGCCCAGTTTCATCAAGTGTCATCACGCTAACAACGGCACCTTTCATCGCGCCTTTAACAGCTTTACCTGTTATTTCTACGTTAAATTGCGCGTCATCAGATGATATTACCGATTCAACGGGAGGAACATAAGTGTTTCTATCGTTGTCTGAGCCACAACCTGCTAAACCTAATGTTAGTGCAACAGAAGCTGCGATTGGGGTAATTTTAGTCATACGCTGTGCCATTTATTTCTCCTTGATAGCCTGCAATGAGTATTAGAAATTATTTTGTTAATATGCATGTGAAAGTTTACAGAAAAACTGACACACAATAACAACCTTTGTTACTTATAGATTAAAGTAACATTAAGTAATAAGTTTTTGCTACATCTTTATACATTTAAAGTGAATGTTTTTACCACAAATTAAACGACGCTTCTTCATAACCTTTACTATCTTTCAATAACCTATGTTAAAAATATTAAGAAGCATCGCTCTAACGTACAATATATTCACAATATTAAGTGAATATTACATTTAATTTAGTTTGTTAATAATATTCTTCAAGTAAATGCGGCGTATACACATAAAAAAAGCTCATTCAGCAGTATGTAATGAAAAATCATTAGACTTTGAAGCTAAATTTTTGTTGAAGAGAGCCTAAACATAAAGTTTAGAACATGATGAATAAATATAAATATTTATCCATAATTTGAGGTACACATTAACGGCAACGTTTGTTGCCGTTAATTAAAATGTAGACTATTGAGGAACCCTTACAACCCCTTCCATAAGTACACGAGCACTTCGGCTCATACTAGCTTTGGTTACTTGCCAATCACCATCTATTTTTTTAGCTTCTGCGCCTACTTTTAGCGTGCCAGAGGGGTGGCCAAAGTTAATTTCGTTCAATGCCCCGCCACCTGCGGCCATATTAACAAGCGTCCCTTCAATAGCCGCGGCTGCGCCAATAGCCACTGCGGCTGTGCCCATCATGGCGTGATGAAGCTTGCCCATAGACATAGCGCGTACTAATAAATCAATTGTTGTAGCTTCAATAAACTTACCACTTGACGCGTTATAATCTAATGGCGCTGCCACAAAGGCCACTTTAGGCGTATGTTGGCGTGTTTGCGCTTCGTTAATATTAGCTATTAACCCCATTTTTACTGCGCCGTAAGCACGTATTGTTTCAAGTTTTTTAAGTGCGGCAGTATCATTATTTATGTCATTTTGTAGCTCAGCGCCGGTGTAGCCAATATCGCTTGCATTAATAAACACAGTAGGAATACCCGCGTTTATCATAGTAGCTTTTAAAGTACCAACTCCTGGTACTTCTAAGTCATCCACTACATTGCCTGTAGGAAATAATGCGCCTTCGCCGTCTGCTGGGTTCAAAAACTCAAGTTTTACCTCAGCGGCAGCAAAGGTAACACCGTCGAGTTCAAAATCACCGGTTTCTTGTACTTCACCATTGGTAATAGGCACATGAACTAAAATACTTTTTTTAATATTAGCTTGCCACACACGCACAATAGCAACGCCGTTGTCGGGCACTTTACTTTTGTCGACTAAGCCATTCGTTATTGCAAATGCGCCTACGGCTGAGGTTAAGTTACCGCAGTTACCGCTCCAATCTATAAAGGGTTTATCTATTGCCACTTGGCCAAATAAATAGTCTACATCGTGATTAGGTTGCTCGCTTTTACTTAAAATAACCGTTTTACTGGTACTTGATGTAGCACCGCCCATGCCATCGGTTTGTTTACCGTAAGGATCGGGGCTGCCAATTATGCGTAACAGTAAGTTATCGCGCGCCTCACCTGCCTCTTGCGCCGATTTTGGTAAATCGGTTAATTTAAAAAACACGCCTTTACTGGTGCCGCCACGCATGTAAGTTGCTGGTACTTTAATTTGTGGTTTAAACATAATGCACACCCCTTATGCTGATTGCGTTGCTTCTAAAAAGTCTTGTGCAAAACGCTGTAATACACCACCAGCAGCATAAATAGAAAGCTCCTCTTGGGTATCAAGTCGGCACTTCATAGGTACAGTTAGCACCTCACCATTTTTACGCGTGATTACTAAATCAATGGTAGCACCAGGCGTTGGCTCGCCTTTTACATCAAAGCTTTCGCTGCCATCAATGTTAAGGGTTTTGCGGGTAGTGCCTGGTTTAAATTCAAGGGGTAATACCCCCATACCAATTAAGTTAGTACGGTGTATGCGCTCAAAGCCTTCTGCGGCTATCACTTCAACGCCTGCAAGCCTTACGCCTTTTGCAGCCCAATCGCGAGACGAGCCTTGGCCATAATCGGCACCCGCTACAATTATTAGCGGCTGTTTACGCTGCATATAAGCTTCAATTGCTTCCCACATGCGGGTATTAGTGCCTTGAGGCTCTAAACGCGCGTATGAACCTTGTTTAACTTCCCCGTTTTCATCACGTACCATTTCGTTTAACAATTTAGGGTTTGCAAACGTGGCGCGCTGCGCGGTTAAGTGATCCCCGCGGTGGGTTGCATACGAGTTAAAATCCTCTTCAGGGACATTCATTTTAGTTAAGTATTCACCCGCAGCACTGCTTGCCATAATTGCGTTTGATGGCGATAAATGATCTGTTGTAATGTTATCGCCAAGTACAGCAAGAGCGCGCATGCCGGTCATGGTGCGCTCACCTGCAAGGGCGCCTTCCCAATATGGCGGTCGGCGAATATACGTACTTTGCTCGCGCCAGTCATATAGTGGGTCGTTGTCTTCACCGTAATCTACGGTTAAATCAAACATAGGCTCGTACACTTTTTTAAATTGCTCTGGCTTAACGCTTTGTTTTATTACTTCATCTATTTCTTCATCGCTTGGCCATAAATCTTTTAGCGTTATATTGTTGCCGTGTTGATCTTGCCCTAAACTATCTTTTTCAATATCAAAACGAATAGTACCGGCAATAGCATAAGCTACAACTAATGGCGGTGACGCTAAAAACGCTTGCTTAGCATAGGGATGAATACGCCCATCAAAGTTACGATTGCCCGAAAGCACCGCTGTTGCGTATAAATCGCGATCGATTACTTCTTGTTGAATTACGGGGTCAAGCGCGCCGCTCATGCCGTTACAAGTAGTACAGGCAAAACCCACAATACCAAAACCAAGCTTTTCAAGTTCTGGAAGTAAGTTTGCCTCTTCAAGGTATGATTGCACCGCTTTAGAACCGGGCGCGAGTGAGGTTTTAACCCATGGTTTACGCATCAAGCCTTTGGCATTTGCGTTGCGCGCAATAAGGCCTGCAGCAATTACGTTGCGCGGATTACTGGTGTTAGTACAGCTGGTAATAGCGGCAATAATACATGCACCATCTGGCATTAAGCCTTCATTGTTTTCAACGATACCTGATATACCTTCTTTTGCTAAATCGCTCGTTGATACACGGCGGTGTGGGTTCGAAGGCCCAGCAATATTGCGCCCAACACTCGATAAATCAAACTTAAGCACCCGCTCGTATTTTGCTGTTTTTAAACTATCGCTCCAAAGGCCTGCCGTTTTAGCGTAGTTTTCTACAAGCGCTATTTGCTCTTCATCGCGACCTGTTAAACGTAAATAGTCTATTGTTTTATCGTCTATATAAAACATGGCCGCAGTTGCGCCAAATTCTGGCGTCATGTTTGAAATGGTTGCTCTGTCACCAAGGGTTAGTGCATCGGCACCTTCGCCGTAAAATTCTAAATAGGTCGAAACCACACGCTTAGCGCGTAAAAATTCAGTAATAGCTAATACTATATCGGTTGCAGTAATACCTGGCTGGCGAGTACCTGTAAGCTCAACACCTACAATGTCAGGCAAGCGCATGTACGAGGCACGGCCAAGCATTACGCTTTCGGCTTCAAGCCCACCTACACCTACAGCAATTACGCCAAGTGCATCAACATGCGGGGTGTGGCTATCAGTGCCTACTAAGGTATCGGGGAATGCAATGCCATCGCGGTTTTGAATAACAGGCGACATTTTTTCAAGGTTAATTTGATGCATAATGCCGTTACCAGGCGGAATAACATCAATATTTTTAAAAGCGGTTTTAGTCCAGTTTATAAAGTGAAAACGGTCATCGTTGCGTCTATCTTCTATGGCGCGGTTTTTTTCAAATGCGTCGGGCTCAAAACCGGCATGCTCAACCGCTAATGAGTGATCAACAATAAGCTGTGTTGGCACTACCGGATTCACTTTAGCCGGATCCCCGCCTTTGGCAGCAATGGCATCGCGCAGGCCAGCTAAATCAACTAAAGCGGTTTGGCCTAAAATATCGTGGCACACCACGCGCGCCGGATACCACGGAAAATCTAAATCTTGTTTACGCTCAATAAGTTGATTAAGCGCATCGGTTAGCATATCGGGCTCACAGCGGCGTACTAAGTTTTCGGCAAGTACACGTGATGTGTAAGGCAATGTAGCGTAGGCACCTGGCTTTATTGCATCTACCGCAGCTTGCGTGTCGTAGTAGTCTACATTTGAGCCGGGTAAGGGTTTTCGGTATTGGGTGTTGTTAATTATGGTCATAATATCTGTTCGCTAATAGGTGACGGGAAATAAAAGACAAAAAGGTGAGCGTGTTGCTCACCCTATACCAATGCGCTTAATTAAGTATTATTACGGATTGGTATTATGCGTAACTAATCAGCCTCTTGATTCAATTGGCGTGTAGCTGCGCGCCTCTGGCCCTGTATAATCTGCACTTGGACGAATAATACGGTTATTAGCACGCTGCTCTTTAACATGTGCAGTCCAGCCTGTAACACGGCTCATAACAAATATTGGCGTAAACAATTTGGTTGGAATATCCATAAAGTGATATGCCGATGCATGGAAAAAATCGGCATTACAAAATAGTTTTTTCTCGCGCCACATAACCTCTTCACACCTAACCGACACTGGGTAAAGCACATCATCGCCCACCTCAGCCGCTAGCTTTTCAGAGAACTTTTTAATAATAACGTTACGTGGGTCTGACTCACGGTAAATAGCGTGGCCAAAGCCCATAATTTTATCTTTACGCTCTAGCATACCCATAATTTCTTGCTCTGCGTGATCCGCATTTGTAAAGTTTTGAATCATATCCATAGCGGCTTCGTTTGCACCACCATGTAGTGGCCCGCGTAGCGTGCCAATAGCACCTGTTACACACGAGTGAATATCCGATAAGGTCGAAGCACAAACACGCCCCGTAAAGGTGGAGGCGTTAAATTCATGCTCTGCGTACAAAATTAGCGACACATTCATTACTTGTGCAAAAAGCTCACTCGGTGCTTTGTCGTGTAATAAATTTAAAAAGTGCGCGCCTACTGAGTCGTCATCAGTTTGGGTTTCAATACGAACGCCATCGTGTGTAAAGCGGTACCAATAACAAATAATACTTGGGAAGAGCGCAACCATGCGGTCTATGGCATCGTTTGCTTGGCTAAAATCAAGTTCCATTTCTAGGTTACCTAACATAGAGCAACCGGTACGCATAACATCCATTGGGTGCGCGTCTTTAGGAATATTTTCAAGCACGGTTTTTAGCGCATCTGGCAGACCACGTAAGCTTTTTAGTTTAGCTTTATATTCAGCTAGTTCACTGGCTGTTGGTAACTCGCCGCGCGAAAGTAAAAATGACACTTCTTCAAACTGTGCTTTTTCGGCAAGTTCGCTAATATCGTAACCACAATACGTTAAACCAGAGCCTGTTTGCCCTACTGTACATAATGCTGTTTGCCCTGCTACTTGGCCACGTAAGCCTGCACCGCCTAATGCTTTATCTACCATGATCTTCTCCTATCTTAAATTTGTGTGTGTTATCTATTTTAATAGTTATTATTTGTCAGATTTTGATGAAAAAAGGTTATCGAGTGTATTTTCGTATGTGTGGTAATCTAAAAAGTCGTAAAGCTCGGCGCGTGTTTGCATGTTCTCAATTTCGCTTTGCTGAGAGCCTTCATTTAAAATCGCAGAGTACACATTAAGCGCTGCTTTATTCATAGCTCTAAACGCACTAAGTGGGTAAAGCACCATTTCAACACCGACCTCACTTAACTGTTCTTTGGTGTAAATAGGTGTTTGGCCAAACTCAGTAATGTTAGCCAAAATAGGCACGTTTAACGCGTCAGAAAACGCTTGATAATCGGCAAGGTCGTGCACGGCTTCAGCAAAAATTGCGTCTGCACCAGCCTCAACACAGGCAGCTGCACGGTCAATTGCGGCATTTAAGCCTTCTTTTTGAAACGCATCGGTGCGGGCCATAATGTAAAAGTCGCTATCGGTTTTCGCATCAACCGCCGCTTTAATACGGTCAACCATTTCACCTTGGCTTACAATTTCTTTATTAGGACGATGGCCGCAACGCTTTTGCGCTACTTGGTCTTCAATATGAAAACCCGCTGCGCCTGCTTTGGTCATTTCTTTAACGGTACGGGCAATATTAAACGCACCGCCCCAGCCTGTATCGGCATCTACTAGTAGTGGCAAATCGCTTGCACCAGTAATACGGCGAATATCTTCAAGCACGTTATCAAGGCTAGTCATACCTAAATCGGGCATACCGTAAGACGCGTTTGCTACACCGGCACCAGAGAGATAAATAGCTTGGTGGCCCATTTTTTCCGCCATCATGGCTGTATAGGCATTTATAGTACCTACCACCTGCAATGGACGGTTATTAGCAATAGCCTGTTTAAATTTTAATCCTGCTGACATTACTTTCTCCTCACTTTGAACGGTTGCTACTTGGAGTAACTTATATTTTTAATCTTAAATTGTGACTGTTTTATCTTTTAGCTGTTAGCTGTTAGCTTTTAGCTTTTAGCCTTTAGCCTTAACCTTTAACTTTTAGCTGTTAGCTGTTAGCTATTAGCTTTCAACCTTTAACCTTAGCCTTTAACCTTAGCCTTTAACCTTAACCTTTAGCCTTAGCCTTTAACCTTAACCTTTAGCCTTAGCCTTTAACCTTAACCTTTAACCTTTAACCTTTAACCTTTAACTTTTAACTTTTAACTTTTAACTTTTAACTTTTAACTTTTAACTTTTAACTTTTAACTTTTATAAAGTTTTTGTTTATGACAAATACCAATCTGTATGTGTATGAGGTCTATTTAACGCTAAGAAAATCGTTCTGTAACTAGGCAATAATTTTTATGTTTAGTGGTTCTAAATAAAAAATTCTTAACGACGTTATAGAGCGATTTAATCAGTTAAATTGTTCGAATACTCATATTGATTGGTATACATCAAATTTGGTTTGAATATTGGCTTGCGATGCACTTATGTGTCGCTTCATCAGCATTTCTGCAAGTTCACCATCGTGGTTTTCTATTGCGTTAATAATGGCTAAATGCTCGTCAAACGCTTTAGATACGCGCGGCCCCACCATACCCATTTGCACACGGTACATACGAATTAACTGATAAAGTCCATTACATAACAAATGTATAAGGTGCGCGTTTTTACTGCCTTTAATAATGCGATAATGAAAGTCTAAATCGCCTGCTTCTTGATAGTACGACTCGCCTTCTTTAACACGCTGCGTTTGTAAATGCTGATTGAGTAATTGCTTTAGGCTTTTAACCTCGTCAGCGGCCATATTGTCGGCAGCTAGCCTACATGCCAACCCTTCAAGAGAGCTTCGCACTTGGTATACTTCAATTAAGCGCTCTGCAGTGAGTGCCACTACACGGCAGCCCACGTTTGCTTTACGCTCTACTAAGTAACAGCTTTCTAAACGATTTAATGCTTCTCTGAGGGTGGCACGGCTTACACCGTAACGCTTTGCAAGTTCAGGCTCAGATATTTTACTACCTTGCTCTATACTGCCCTCTACTATTTCACGGCGCATATCTACAAACACTTGATCAGAAGCTGTAGTAATAGGTGTATCGATTAAAAAAGGTTGTGTCATGGCTTATAAGTAAATTGTCGACAATTAATGTGCTAACTATGTGCTTAATAAAAAAACATGTCAACCCTTAACCCAACCTAAATGAGCAAAAAACACATCCATTGTCGACACAGTTAATCTAAAGTCGTATAAAACTGCTTTAAAATTAAACTAAAAACACAATATGTCGACATACTCGCAAGTTATAAAACCGCTATTTAACGCTGAAATAGCGCCTTAAAAGTGCTAATATCACGCTTTATTTTTTTAATACGAGCCAACGCGTGAACGCCAACACTTATATTCCTGAGCACTTTATTGACGACGTAAAAACCTATTTACCAGCGCACCTCAATTTAGACGATTTTATAAACGCGTGTCGTCGCCCGCTCAGAAAGTCTATTCGTGTTAATACGTTAAAAATTTCGGTTGAAGAGTTTTTAAAGCGCGCAGAACAAAAAAACTGGCAGCTTACCCCTATACCTTGGTGTAGCGAGGGTTTTTGGCTAGAGCGCCCAAGCGAAGAGGAGCAAAATTTAGCGCTGGGCAATACCGACCTACACCTAAGCGGTGCAATGTATGTGCAAGAAGCAAGCTCAATGCTACCGCCTATGGCACTAAAGCACAGTATTAAAAACTCAGACGAAAATAATAACTATGTGCTTGATATGGCATCAGCCCCTGGCTCTAAAACCTCGCAACTTGCCGCAATAATGAACAACCAAGGCGTGTTGATTGCCAACGAGCTTTCGTCATCACGATTAAAAGTACTGAGCGCTACGCTAAAACGTATGGGCGTAGGTAACTGTGCGCTTTCGCACTTTGATGGCATCATATTTGGTAACTACATGTTTGAATGCTTTGATAGCATATTACTCGATGCGCCTTGCTCAGGCGAAGGGACAGTACGAAAAGATGCCGACGCACTCAAAAACTGGTCAATAGAATCAAATATTGAGATTGCCCAAGTACAAAAAGACTTAATTAAAAGTGCATTTTACGCATTAAAACCAGGCGGTACACTGGTGTATTCTACCTGTACGCTAACCCCGCTCGAAAACCAAAACGTGTGCGACTACCTACTGAGTGAATTTGGCGACTACATTGAGCCGCAACCACTAAGCGATTTATTTGAAGGCGCAGAAAAAGCAACAACCACTGACGGTTACTTACATGTGTGGCCGCAAACGTACGACAGTGAAGGCTTTTTTATTGCTAAATTTAAAAAACTAGCAGGCTGTAGTAATCCAAATCAAACGGTAAAAAAAGGCGCGTTTCCGTTTAACGAGTTTGATAAAAAACAAACCACGTTATTTATGAGCGAGCTTAAAAAGCAGTTTGGTTTAAAGACGCTGCCAGGTAAATTAATGCAACGTGATAAAGAACTGTGGTTATTTCCAGATGGCTTTGAAGCCGTGCAAAATAAAATTAAATACGCACGTTTAGGTATTCAGCTGGGTATTATTCATAAAAATGGCGTAAGGCTTACCCACGAGTTTGCTACCGTGTTTGGTAATGAATGCAAAAGCAATACGTATGCTTTAACAAACGAGCAAGCAAACGACTACTTTAATGGTAAAGACATACGCTTAGAAGACGTTACAAAAGCCACCGGCGAAGTAGTATTAACCTTATGTGGCTGCCCAATCGGGCTGGGTAAATGGCAAAAAAATAAGATCAAAAATTCTCTACCACGCGATCTTGTGCAAAATACCCAGTTAATAAACTGGGCATAAACCACTCAACACAAAGGTTAACCTGTGCATAATTTTATTAAGCCTTTGTTATTATTTACGATTAATTAATGAACAAAATTTAGAGTTTTGCAAATTAGTTGACTACACTTGAAAGTACTTTCTTCTTCTCCCTAAGAATTACGAAAGTGTATTTAGTTAGCGCAAGGCTCAACTAAGAGCCATTTGTAGCCCAGAGCTAATAACAATGGCTCTGGGTTTTTTATGTGGTTAGATTTTGTGATTTTTCAAAAGAAGTTTAGAGACGCACAGCTTTGGAGGATTGGCCAAAAATTCAAATATATCAATTTTTTATATATTCTCATTTACTTCTCTCAATGCAAATACTCTTTTAACAAGAAGCTGCACTTCTAACGTGAGCAAGCTCAACGTCTACATAATCAGCTTAAACATATTCCTCGTAGGCGTGAAGCTTGCTCACGCAAAAATTGTTTAAAGCAAACTGCTTTCAAAAAATTAAAGCGCCAGCAAGCAAGGCGCCTACAGTAAAATTATTCACAAAGAGGTCATGAGACGCTTCGCTTTAGAGGGTTGACGAACAAAGCTATTAAGCAGCTTGGCTAATGTCTTCATATTTACTCCTCATTTGCTTCTTTTTGCGCGAATGATCTTTTTAAAAGAAGCTATGCTTTTAACGTGAGATGCAACGCCTACAAGTAAATACACCTAATCTTACTTTACTCTCGGTGGTGAGGTTAAATAACTAATATCTGAAATATTTCCTAAACAAGAAACCTATTTACAATGTTTTTTAAACATCCAGCTATTTCTAGCTGACTCAAACTGCGCGCCAAACTGAAGTGACAAACATAAGATAGGTAATGCATCTCTCTGCTTAGCAATATCAAAAGCACTGGAAAATTTATAGCCGTGCTTTGCTGCAAGCATAAGCTCGTTAACATACAAAGCTTTATACTTTGGAGGGAGTTGCTGCCAGTTAGCTAGCGCTATTTCAATCACACCTAAGTGAACATCTATTTTATAAGGGCCTGCTTTTTTAGCCTGCTGAATATAACCAAACACACGATCGCTTGGGCCCTCTTTATAGCTAGTGACTTTAGCTAGCTCCATCCATGTTTCTGCCCACGACGTTCTGTACTTTAAAGAATTTAAAAGCGCCAACTCTACTTGATCATATATTTTAGGAGGGTTGCCAATGTTAACGTTTTTATCAGTTAAGCTAAGCATTTTTATATAAGCACTTAGCTGCCAATAATGCGCTTGTAATGGCTCTAGCTGTGTTGCGAGTGTTATTGCATCGTTTGCGAGGTTAAGCTCTTGAGGTGTTATTAAATCACGAGGCTGCTTTAGCGTATTTAAAGCATTAAAGTACCATGCATTGGCGCGCATGCTTTGTATGCTCTCAAAAGTTATCAATAACGTAACAATTACAAGTAATGTAATTTGAGTTAGCTTTTTTAAATCACTCATCAAACAAACACTCTGTTAAGCGCTTAGGGTTGTTAATAAACAAATTTTGCGCCTCAAAGTCACCTATTAAATCGCTAACGAGCTTTTTTGTATTACTCAATAGTGGAGGCCTGCGTTTAACTGAGTGAGCATCAGAGGCTACATAACTAACCAAGCCTTTTTGTAGCATATCAAGACTAATTGCTTTAGCAGTATCGCCCCACGCCCCTTCTATGCTTGAGGCCGTTAATTGAAAATCACAACCTAACTGTTTTAAACGCTCAATGTAAAATGGGTTTGATTGAATATCTCTGTTGCGTTCGGGATGAGGAATTATCGCTTTTATATTTTGCTTAGCTAGCCAATTTATAAACTTATCGTAACCTTGCGGTACATGCGAATGAGGTAGCTCTAACAACAAATAATTAACTGAATCTACCTTACCAATAAAAGGTAACTGCCCCGCCATAACAAGACCCATTAATTCAATGTCGAGCCTAACCTCGGCAGCTACTGCAAGTTTTAAATTAATACCTGCATTTAAAGCCTCTTGCTTTAAAACATCAATGTCACTGTATAAATTTTTTGCTGAGTTATTAAATCGGCCTATATGAATATGCGGAGTTGCCACCATATGTGTTATTCCATCATTTTGCGCCATTTTTAATAGCGCTAAAGATTCGCTTAAATCTTTAGCGCCATCATCAATATTAGGCAAAATGTGCGAATGAATATCAAACATACAATATTAGCAACTATGAAGTTGGTTGCTCAGGCTTTTGTGAGTAATCGTAATAATCATAATAACCGTGGCTATGCTCATCTTTATTTTTACTCATATCAACTTTATTAAGCACAATACCCGCAACATGCGCTTTAGATTCAAACAGTCGCTCTATTCCAGCTTTTATAGGTTTAATACGGGTAACATCCGATTTAACTACATAAATTACCGAGTCAGCACTTTGCGAAATCACAAGTGCATCACTCACTGCTTGCGTAGGCGGTGTATCAATAATTATATGATCGTACTTAGTTTTTAATACATCAAGCACTTCGTTAAAACGCGAGCTAGATAAAAGCTCTAACGGGTTACCAGGTATTTGCCCACTAGGCATAATAGCCACACCCGACTGCCCATCAACATGTACACATTCACTAAACTGCTCAGTTCCCACAATCAAATTACTTAACCCTGGGTGAAACACCGGTATATCAAACCGTTTTGCTATACTTGGTTTTCGCAAATCGGCATCAATAAGTAATACTTTACCCATTTGAGCGAGCGACATAGCTAAATTAGCTGACGTAGTTGTTTTACCTTCTCCTGGCGAGCTAGATGTAACAGCAATAACTTTATGGTCGCGCTCTAACTGAGTTAGCAATAAGCTAGTACGGAACGTACGAACAGACTCTGCAAAACGCCTGTAGTTGTCGTCAAGGTATGCATGTATTGGGAATACGCTCTTTTTAGGCATAGGTACATTAGGTAATAAACCTAACATACGCTGCGCAAGTTTACCCTCAACATCGTTTTTAGTTTTAACGGTATCGTTTAACGCATCAAATATAAAGCTCATTACAACTGCAAAACCAAAACTTGCAACAAAAGCCAAAACCACAATAAGTTTTTTATTTGGCTTAGCAGGGTCTTTTGGTGCGTAGGCACGGTCGGTAAAGCGTGCAGCAGCCGAACTAAAGTCACTTGTTACCTCGGTTTCTTTTGAGCGAGATAAAAACGTATTAAATATATTACGGTTAGTCTCAACCTCACGTTTTAACTGATTATATTGTGTTTCCTTGCGGGTAATATCTTGGTACTCAGCGCGTATTTTAGCCAAATCACGCTCAAGCGCACTAACAGTTCGTGTTACGCGGTTTAACTCTTTTTCTATGCCAGTAATAAGGCCTTTAATTTGTTTATTTAAGTTATTTTTTACAGTAGCAAGTTCAGCCTTAGCAGAAATTATTTTAGGGTGTTTAGGGCCATATACTTCGCTTAAATCACTAAGCTTACGCTCAACTAATATAACCTCACGCTTTACATCTTGTATTACTTTATGTGAGGTAATTTCTGGCATGCTGCCTAATAACTCTAAGTTATTATTACCATACTCACTTATTACACGGTTAATGCTTTCAAGGTTATTTTTTTCGTTACGCGCTACTACTAATTGTTGCGATATCTGCTCAAGCTCTTGCGTTGCAAGACCCGCTATCCCTTCAATATCAACTAATTTTTGCTGCTCTCGGTAAGCCTGTAGGCGCACTTCAGAGTCATCTAACTGAATACGAAGTTGCGATAAACGCGTGTTTAGCCAGCTAGATGCTTGTTGAGTAATACCCATTTTTGCACGCATTTGGCTTTCTATGTAAACTTCACCCACTGTATTCGCTACAAGTGCCGCCAACTTTGGGTCGCTCGACTCAAAGCTCACTTTAACTAATTGAGTTTTACGAATGGGTGAAACAGAAAGCCTAGACTTAAACGCAGCTAGTAAGCCTAACATTTCACGCTCAGCAGCCTCTTCAGCAGAATATACAGTTGCTTCTTTTTTATTTAAAAAAGGCAGGTACGATTTTATAGCCTCTTTAACTTCAATAATTACCGTGGACTTAGCAATAAAGTCTTTATGGTTTTTTAAATCAAGCTTTGTAATAACTTCACGAGCTATACTGTCAGATTTAATAACCTCAAACTGAGTTAGGTAATACTCTTTTTGATTTGAGTCCAAACCGTATATTTCTTCAAAGCTAACCGCTTTAGCTTGCTCTGCTTCAATGAGTAATGTGGCAGTTGCAACATACTTAGGTACTAAAGTAAGTGCCACCATAATAGTTAATAAAGTAACTACAGTCGCAAAGCCTAAAATTCGCCACTTGGCGCGCTTAATTACGTTAATATATGCACCTAAATCAATAATCTCTTCATTACTGTTTAAATTTTCGGGTGTGTGGTTCATTAATTACTGCCTTGTAAACTGCTTAAAACAAGCGTTGTTCAATTTTTATAGTATCGCCCGCTGCAATTTGGCTATTTAAACTACCTTTTTGTTGCTGCTGTTTAGTTTGTTCTTTAAAAATATAAATTTTATCGGTAGATGCTCGCTCGGTTAATCCGCCAGCAAGGGCTATTGCTTGGTTAACTGTCATCGCGGGTTGGTAAGGGTAAGCGCCTGGGTTTTCAACCTCGCCATGTATGTAAAAAGGCCGGTACTCTACAACTTGAACATACACATTCGGGTTTACTAGGTAATCTGGCTTTAACCCTTCGGTTATAACTTGCTCAACCTCTGAGGTGTTTAAACCTGCAAGTTTAACCTTACCTAAAAATGGATAATTAACCTCACCGCTATTACCTAATAATGCAGTAACTTCTAAATCTGGCTGGCCAAATACTTTAATTTCAACCTTATCACCTGCACCTAATACATAATTTTGCGCAGGTTGAGCAAAACAAATGCTGCTAAATACAAGCAGCATTAAACTAATAAAATACTTCATTAATTAGCCTTTAACGCAAATGTAAAGTTAATACCTACAATTACACGGTCAAACTCGATAGTATTTACCGTAGAGTTTTTATCCATAAAATCTACATAGGTAGAAACCATGCCAAAGTTGCTAGCTACATAATTTAAACCTAAGCGTAAGTTTTTAGTTTTATCTTTACGGCCAACATCGCCTGTATATTGCTCGTCAATATAATTAACGCTTGCAAGCGAACTTAAATAATCACTCCAGTTGTGAGTCCAATTTACACCATAAACGCTTTCTTTAATGTAATCGCCTTGTACTAGTGGGTCTTTTGCTGCGCGACTGGTCATAAACTGCACGGTAGAGTAAGTAAGTGGCTGCCAGTTAATGGCTGCCTCCCAACTTAAGCCACTAAAGTTTTCACGCTCACTCGAGTCAAAATCTTTATTCTGATAACCTACTTTAAACGAGCCAGAAGTAACAGCAGTTGCCTCCCACTCCATACCTGCAAGTACTTTTATGTCATCACTGTCACGCGATATGCCACTACTTGCTAAAACATCGTAACGGTAGTTTTCTTGTTTAATCTCTACAAAGGTGCGTGTAGCTGCTTGGGTATTATAATAACCAGTAACACCTAATAACGATTTATCGTAGTCACGGTACTGCGATACTTCTCTAAAATTTTGGTACTTTTTACTAAAAAAACCGGCACTTAATGCTACTTGTGCTTTTGAGCTTTGTGCACCGTACTCATAACGCGCTAAAACATTTTGTTGTTGGTACTTTACAAGTTCGTTTACTGCATCGCCTAAGCCTTCGGTTAAACCACTGCCACGAGGCTCATACAACCAATCAGCATCGCCGTTAATATCTAAGCGGTGCTGGCTGGTAAACTCTTTATGTACGCCCGCACCTATATTTACTTGGGTAAAGTTGTCGGCAGTATCTTTATTATGTAACGAGCTGCTAGTGCCTAAGTCTAGGCTATAGCTATCTGGCCCATCTTCAATAACCGCTTTTACATTAGGTGTTATAGTCCAAATTAAGCGTGACTCTTCATCATTCGGGGTGCTAAAAAAGTTATTGTTACTACTAATACCAGTTTGTAACGTGGGGGTAATTTCGGCCCCATCTTTAGTCATAACGCTACCCGGTTTTAAATTAGCAGCCGCGGGCGCTGCTATTACAACACTTAGTAAAGCGCTAAGCGGTACAAGTTTTTTAGTATGCATTTGCATTTTTAAATCCCTTAAAAATTGTCATAAAAATAATTTTTACATCAAACCATAGTGACCAATGTTTAATATAGTGCAAGTCAAACTCTACACGTTTTTCCATTTTGTCTAATGTGTCGGTTTCGCCGCGCCAGCCATTAATTTGCGCCCAACCAGTAATACCGGGTTTAGCTTTATGGCGTAACATATAAAACTCTACTTTTTTACGGTATTCCTCATTATGGGCAACAGCGTGCGGCCTTGGCCCTACTATCGACATATCGCCTTTTAGCACATTTATAAACTGTGGTAGCTCATCAAGGCTAGTGCGGCGTAAAAAGCCTCCAAGCGGAGTAATACGCGCATCATTCTTTTTAGCTTGTGTTACCACATTACTATTTTCGGTAACCGTCATTGAGCGAAACTTCCATACCTTAATTTTTCGCCCATCAAGGCCATACCTGTCTTGTTTAAAAATAACAGGCCCTTTAGATGTAAATTTAACAGCAAATGCAATGGCAATTAAAATAGGCGAGATCAACAGTAAAATGATACTAGCAACTATTACATCCTCGGTACGCTTTATAAATTCTCGCGCTCCAATAAATGGCGATTCAAACACGCTTAATGTATCAAGTTCTCCCACATGCTCTATTCGGGCGTGTATAAGGTTAGATACTAAAAAGTCAGGAATTATATGTACATCAACTGTGGTATCACCTAATTGCAGCAGTATATCAGCTATGCGTTTATCTGCTTTCATAGGTAGGGCAATATATAAAACACTTATTTCAGCATTACGTGCAGCATCAACCGCATCTTGAATTTTACCTGCTACATCATGCTTTGTTGCATTTTCAAATAAACGTTCTGGTTGTCGGTCGTCATAAAAACCTAAAAACTTGAAACCTAGCTCGTCATTTTTAGTAATTTCATTATACAAATGCACGGCCGACTCTGTTGCACCAACAATGGCAACATTACGTAAGTTCATACCAAGCTTGCGCTTATTACGCTTAAACATATGCGCGCCTAATCGCCAGCCATACATAAAAGCAAAGCTCAATAAAAACCACAAACCTAAACCAATGCGCGAGAGATCTTCTGTGAACTTAAACGCAAACGACACACAAAATAAAACTGCAAAGGCTACAAATAAAGAGCCCCAAGCACATAAAACCATGGTCCTAAATTTACCAGCTCGCCAAGAGCGATAAGCCGAAAATATTTCAGCGCAATACAAAAAGCTTAACGCAACGGTTAATGCAGCAACCATGTAAGTAGGTGAGAGTTCAAAGCTATAAAAAACAGCAGAACATTGAAAGGCCAAAAACAATGCAAAAATATCGAATAATCGATAAAAATTAGCATCAGACGAGCCATTAGGTTTAAACGTCCTTGAAGATGTCATACTATGTATCCCTATAGATATCTTAATAAGTGAACTAAGCTCCACAAAACTGTGCGGGAAATGTTACAGCATCATACTTACGTATTCAATATTAAGTCTGGTTTAATATATAACAATATTATGCAAAATATTTTCAAGTGGCGAGGGTGTTGCATAAAACAAAACAAATATAAACTTTAAAAACATAGGTAAACATTAATAAACAATATTTTAACCTTACTTTTATTTAAACAGTCCCTTAAACCACGACCACACGACAAATGAGTAGTTACTAAATATATTAACTCCTAAAGCCGATTTAACTAAATAAGCAACCAATAGTAATATACTAAAAAAAATAAAACTAAATAGTGATACAGTAATTAATTGAGATACAGTGGCTACCTTTTTTTCTTTCTCAGTTCACGCTTATTTCTACCGGCTAAAAATACAAAGTAATTCCTTATTTAAGAATTCAACAACACCTCTAGAGCCTATGGAATGGCGTCCCACTGCCTAGCTTCTATAGCAATTTTTAGGTGAACTAATTGCTCTTCACTAAAGCTTTTTGTACTTCCTCATGCATTATGTTGAGTAAACTGCGTACAGCAGTTTACTGGTTATTTTAGCCACCGTATCAACTCCCGACTATTGGTATATATTATGTGATACGCGAAGAAATTGAGCCTAAAGTAATTTCACATAATTGCTTGGCTTTAGCTAAAGTAGTACTTTCTGTGTAGCAACGCAGTTCTGGTGCATTTCCGGATGGCCTTAAGTGAACAACATCTTTACTGGTAAAGGTAAGCCGTAAACCATCAGTTTCATCATATGAATCTAAATTTAAAAACGTTAAGCTTAGTTCCTCGATTAATTTATTTGGGTTTAATTTACCATTTTCAATAATTGAATTACTTACTGCTCTCTCTATATTCTTTAATCTATCACTAAACGTAACTCGTGAAGGCAAACCTTTATATAATTTAGAAAGCGGTATACTTTCAGCTAATTTAAGCACAGCTAGTACAGGCAATAGAGCATCCCGTGTGGGTAAAGCTAATAGTTCATTTCCATCAATAAAAATAGATGAAGCAAGTAAAAACCCACCATTCGCCTCAAAGCCAGCTACAGCATTAAATTCTCTAGTAAGTTCACCAAATGCTTCAATAACATATGGTGAACCAATTTTAGTTCGTGTTACCTTTTTGAAAGAATGCGTTGCCTCTATACTGGTTGTGCAACTTACAGGAACAGCTACAGCTTCTACACCTAGGCTTCTGGCTGCTAACATACATAAAATATCACCAGTAAAGTAAACACCATTTTCATCAGCTAAAAGAGGGCGGTCACCGTCACCGTCTGTAGAAAAAATAGCGTCTAAATTAAATTCAACAGCCCACTTTTTTGCTTGCTCTCTATCAGGTTCAGCTACGGCCTCTGTGTCTATTGGCACAAACTCATCGCTATAACCAAGGCACACTACCTCAGCGCCTAACTCACTAAATAACTGAGGGTATAACTCTCTACCAGCACTTGAGTGTTGGTAAATACCAATGCGCTTATTGCTCAATAAATTACTTGGAAAAACACTTAGGTATCGATTAATGTAACTATCAAAAGCAGCTTGATCTACCAAAGGTAATGGTTGTAAATCAATCTCACCCACTTCGGCTGAGCTAGCTAAAATTGCAGCCTCATCTTGTTTAGTTATTTCACCCTGCTTTGTATAAAATTTAAGCCCGTTCCTATCAAAAGGAATGTGACTACCGGTTACCATTATCGCAGGTATTTTTGCGCATTGAGCTGAAAAAGCTAATGCAGGTGTTGGCAATACCCCATAATACTCTACCTCAACGCCTACCGATTTAGCTGCACTTATACAAGCTCCCGCCATGGCTGCACTACTAGGGCGGTTATCTATAGCAATAGCTATGCGTTTAACGTCTTCTTGCGTATTGATGAAAGCCAATGTAAATGCAAAACAGACCTCATTAGTAAAGCTTATAACTAAGCCTCTAGCACCTGACGTGCCAAACTCAATGCCGCTTTGTTTAATAATTATAGAACTATCCATTATATCCTCTTAACCTAAATACTATTTCTTGTATGTTAAGAACGACCATAGCGGTCTTCAAAACGGACAATGTCGTCTTCACCTAAGTAAGAGCCCGACTGAACCTCTATTAGCTCTAGGTCTACTTTGCCTGGATTTTCGAGCGCATGAACTGCAGTAATAGGTATATAAACCGATTCGTTCTCGGTTAAATATTGCTCTTGTCCATCTAAATGTACTTTGGCAGTACCCGAAACCACAATCCAGTGTTCAGCACGGTGATGGTGCATTTGTACCGACAACTTAGCACCGGGTTTAACCGTAATGCGCTTAACCTGAAAACGCTCACCGCAATCAACCGAGTCATACTTACCCCAAGGGCGGTATACTTCACGATGAAACTTAACCTCTGGGCGTTGCTCATTTTTAAGTTGTTGTACAATGGCTTTTACTTTTTGCGATTCGTTTTTATGGGCAACTAAAACGGCGTCTTTAGTGTTTACAATAACTAAGTTTTCTACACCTACGGTGGCAACCAGTTTGTCTTCACCAAATACTAAAGTATTTTTAGTATCAACCGCTTTTACATCGCCTTTAAACGCATTGCCGTTTTCGTCTTGTTGCGATACTTCCCACAATGCTTCAAAACCGCCTACGTCGTTCCAACCGGCATCCATAGGCACTACAACGGCATCTTTTGTGTGTTCCATTACTGCGTAATCAATCGACTCGTCGGGGCATAGTTCAAATGCGGCTTTGTCTACTCGTACAAAGTCCATGTCGTCGTTTTGTACTTGCATGGCGTGTTCGCACGCGTTGTAAATATCGGGCCTAAAGGCTTTTAGCTCTTGCAAGTAACGGCTTGCTTTAAGTAAAAACATACCGCTGTTCCAGTAGTAGTCGCCACTTTCAATATAGGTATTCGCGGTCGCTAAATTGGGCTTTTCAACAAAACGGTCAACCACAAAACCTGCTTGGTATTGTTCGCCACGTTTAATGTAGCCATAACCTGTTTCGGGCTTATTACCCACAATACCAAAAGTAACTAACTTACCCTGCTCAGCAAGTGCGGCTGCTTGGGTAACACTTTGCTGAAATGCCGCTGTGTTTTCAATAACATGGTCGGCAGCAAGCACAAGTAATAGCGGGTCTTGCTTGTTTTCGATGGCTTTAAATGCAGCTAAGGCAATAGCCGGTGCAGTATTGCGCCCTACTGGCTCTAAAAAAATACCCGAATGCTCAACATTTAATTGCCTAACTTGCTCTGCGGCTATAAAGCGGTGTTCTTCGTTGCAAATAAGCATGGCGGGTGCGTGCTCAATACCACTTAAACGGCTAATGGTTTGTTGCAACATAGTGTGGTTAGAGCCATCAAGCGCTAAAAACTGTTTTGGGTAATTACCACGCGAAAGCGGCCATAAACGTGTACCAGAACCACCGGCCATAATAACAGGTAAAATCATAATTATTCCTTTGTATATTTTACAGTTTGCAATCACTGCTATTGTTGCTTAATGACTCAAAATACCATTTAGTATGTTTATGTACTGCGGTGTCGTTAAGTAAATCGTTAATTTCAAACCATTTGTAACCATTATGCTGAACATCAATTGGTAGGTTACTAAGAGGTTGTGTCAGTTTTATAACAAACGAAATAGCCACGTAATGGGTAGTAAACTCGTTACCAAATACATTGTCGTCGTAAAAATGGTCATACGGGCCTTGCAACGTTGCTTGTTCAATAGCAAACTCAGTACCTAACTCGTCAAGGGTTAAGCGTTTAAATGCATTAGCTAAGCTTTCGTTTTTTAAAATTCGCCCGCCGGGTACAAACCACAACCCTTTTGCGGGGCGGTTTAATCGCTGCCCTAAAAGAGCTTTCCCGTCGGGGTTAATTACCACTAAATCAATAGATACAAGCGGGCTACTTTTTATAACCGTGCTAAACGTTTGTTTATCTAAAAACATGTAACAACCTTATTTTCTAAAGTTGTTTTGGTTAGCTAAAAACCAATCGTAAGTACTAGTAAGGCCTTGTTTAAGGTCAATACTGTATTGCCAACCTAAGTCTTTTAAGCGCGCTACATTCATTAACTTACGTGGTGCGCCATCGGGCTTGGTTGCATCAAACTCAATAGTGCCCGTAAAGCCCACTACTTGTGCTACGGTTTCAACTAATTCACGTATAGTGCAATCTACGCCTGTACCCACGTTTATATGGCTTAGCATGTCTTGCGTGTTGGCTTGGTAGGTTTCGTTATTTAGGTTCATAACGTAAATAGAGGCTGCTGCCATGTCGTCTACGTGTAAAAACTCACGCATAGGCTTACCCGAGCCCCACGCAACCACTTTGCTGTCGCCATTAAGCTTAGCTTCGTGAAAACGGCGTAACAATGCAGGTATAACATGAGAGTTTTCTGGGTGAAAATTATCGTTTTCACCATATAAATTAGTTGGCATTACCGAGCGGTAATTACGGCCATATTGCCTATTGTACGACTCGCACATTTTTATACCGGCAATTTTAGCAATAGCATAAGGCTCGTTGGTTGGCTCTAACGTGCCTGTTAATAAAGCCTGTTCGGTCATGGGCTGAGTGGCAAATTTTGGGTAAATGCACGACGAACCTAAAAACAATAAGTCGTTAACGCCCGCTAAATGTGCGCTGTGTATTATATTATTTTGTATAGTTAGGTTTTGGTAAATAAATTCGGCTGGGTATGTATTGTTAGCAACAATACCGCCTACTTTAGCCGCCGCTAAATATACTTGGTCAATTTTATTGGTTTCAAAAAAATGTTTAACCGCTGTTTGATCAAGTAAATTTAATTCGCTACGGTCTTGAGTAATTACATTTATATTGGGGTTTAACGCTAACTGACGAACAATAGCCGAGCCCACCATGCCTTTATGGCCCGCTACAAAAATAGTTTTCATAATAAATCCATGTAAAGTGTGCTGCACAGTTAGGTGCAGCATTAATACTTAAATGTTACTCAACACACACACTAATGTTGTAACCATGCGTTTTTAAAATGGCGTGTTGTTTGGCTTTACCTAAATCATTTTGCACCATTTCGGCACACATTTCTTCTACTGTAATCTCTGGCTGCCAACCTAGTTTAGCCTTTGCTTTAGAAGGGTCGCCTAGAAGTGTTTCAACTTCCGCTGGGCGGAAATAACGCGGGTCAACTTTTACTATTACGTCGCCTACATTTAATGCTGCGGCGTTATCGCCCTCAATTGCGGCTACCGTTGCAATTTCATTTACGCCTTCGCCACTAAACTCGAGTGTTACACCTAGCTCTTTAGCCGACAAGCGTACAAAATCGCGTACCGAAATTTGTTTACCTGTAGCAATAACAAAGTCTTCAGCAACATCTTGTTGTAGCATCATCCATTGCATGCGTACGTAATCTTTAGCATGGCCCCAATCACGTAATGCGTCCATATTACCTAAATACAAACACTTTTCTAAACCTTGAGAAATATTAGCTAGAGCACGAGTAATTTTACGGGTTACGAATGTTTCACCACGACGTGGCGACTCGTGATTAAATAAAATGCCATTACACGCATACATACCATAAGACTCTCGATAATTCACTACAATCCAGTAAGCATACATTTTTGCAACTGCGTAAGGTGAACGCGGGTGAAACGGCGTTGTTTCTTTTTGCGGTATTTCTTGTACTTCCCCATATAGCTCAGAGGTAGACGCTTGGTAAAATTTGGTTCTCTTTTCAAGCCCTAAAAAGCGAATTGCCTCAAGCAAACGCAATGTGCCTATTGCATCTACATCTGCAGTGTACTCTGGTGCCTCAAAACTAACAGCTACATGACTTTGTGCGCCCAAGTTATACACTTCGTCTGGCTGGACTTCTTTTAAAATACGCGTAAGATTTGACGTATCCGTTAAATCGCCGTAATGCAGAAAAAACTGTGGGTCACTTTCGTGGCGATCTTGGTAAATATGATCCACTCGTTCTGTATTAAAGCTAGATGCACGACGTTTAATACCATGTACTTCGTAACCCTTTTCAAGTAACAACTCAGCTAAGTAAGAGCCATCTTGGCCTGTAACACCGGTTATTAACGCAATTTTTTTTGACATGTTATTTCCTTTTAAATTTTCTAAGCTGTTAAATATTATAAATTGTTGTTTGTTAGTTTGTTTAGATCTGTAACAAACTGAGCAAGTATTTTGTTTTTTGCTAAATAAGTTTCTGCAAATTGGCGAGCAACTAAATTATGCGTAGTTAAATCTCGGTTTAAAATTAGCTCAAGCCCCTCAATAAAAGCAGCTGTGTTTTCGGGCTCTACACAGTCGTAAATACCGTTATGCTTATTAGCTATTTGGCCAAGCTCCGTATGCGGCTCTGCGGTAACTAATGCATGCCCACCGGCCGATAAAATGTTAGTTAATTTTGATGGAAGCACAGCATCGGCCGCGCCTTTTTTCTGTACCACTAAATGTACATCAGCCATTGCCAGCATTTGCGGCACTTTTTCCCATGGTTGTAATGGCATAAACACAATATTACTTAAGCTTAATTGGTTAGCATTTGCTTTTAATGTATCTACATATGCGCCAGCACCTACTAATACAAACTTAACATTAGGTTGCAATTGGCAATGCTTAGCAGCGTCAAGCACTACCTCAAGGCCTTGCTTATTACCAATATTACCTGCATACAACACTATTTTATCGGTAGGTTTAAAGCCCCACTCTTGTTTAAGTGCCGCACCACATGTTTGCGGGGTTACAAAGTCAGTATCGGACCAATTTGGAAAATGAATAATTTTACTTTCGTCTACGCCTTTTCGTTTAGCGTTCTCAATCATTGAGTACGATATGGTCGATACCGCATCAAAGCGCTTCATTAACCAACTTTCAACGCGTTTAACAAAGCGTGAAACTTTACCTTCGCCCATTAGACCTAAGCCAAATAATGCGTCTACCTCATAGTCTTGTATATGCATTACCGCTTTGGCGCCTGTAAGTTTTGCGTAAAACAGCGTAAATGGTGCGCAAAATAAGGTGGGTTGTACCAGCATAATTACATCAGGCTTTTTAAATAATTGGCTAATTAGGGCAAAAAATGATGAAACAGCAAACGTAGCTAAGTGAGCAACACGCTTTATGGTAGTTACATTTTTTGGTACATAAAGTGGGCAACGCACAACATTAACCCCATTAATGTCATCGCTCTGGTAGCTAAATTTTTTGAAACCTTCATGCACCTGCCATTCTGGATAATAAGGTGGTGCAACAATTGCTGTTACCATTAAACCGCGCTTTACTAGCTCAGGACACATTTCGCCATTATATTTGCCAATCCCAGTTAGCTCTGGCGAATAATTCAAGCTTTGTAAAATTAACTTCATTTATAATTCTCCAAGCAAAAACCGCTTATACTCTCAAGAATCACTAATTTTTCATCGTTAGTACTGACATTAATCCATTCTTTCTCGATTTCCATACACTTTAGGTCAACCAAAGTACGGTACCAAAATGCTTGCATAAAATGATATGCAAAACCTCTTGCCCCATCTAGAAAACCTAATTGTAAAAAATATCGAAAGTTAAAATATAGAAAAGGTCTCACAAAATAAGGAAGTTTCATATAAACAGACTGCTTAAAAAAACGTTTAAGCTTAATAGAAAGTCCAGTAGCTGCATTTATTTTACTATCCGAGTTTGGTAGTAGTCGCTTTAGCATGATATCTACTACCTCACGTGAAGCATACTTATTATGCTTATCAATAAACCAAGATACCGAATTTAGGTTATCATCAGCAAAGCCTCCATTTAAGACACAAGAGGTTCCTTCATCTAAGACGATATGCTCATCCATCCAGCGTTGCTCAATGTGTGCTGTACCTCGTCTAAATAAGCGCAGCATCGGTAATGGATACCGTCCTCCATATTTTACCCATTTACCTAAAAAAATGTGTTTACGATTGAAAATAGCGCCATTATTTCCATGTCCATCGTTTAAGATAAATGAATTAATATTTTCAACTAAAACTTTGTCAACTGTTTCATCGGCATCTAATCTCAATACCCAATCAGTTGAAACATTACAGTTATCCATCGCCCATTGAAATTGTTGTGCTTGGTTAATAAATGGATTTGTAAATACTTCTGCGCCATAACTTTTAGCTATTAGGCAAGTTTTATCGTTTGAAAAACTATCAACTATAATTACCCTAGCACCAAGACTTGAAAATGATTCAATACATCTTTTTATATGGAGTTCTTCATTAAATGTTAAGACAATAATCGTCAAATTTTTACAGTTCACCGTGTTTCACCATATATAGTTTTCTCATGAGTAATTATTTCTTTCTCATTGAATCTTTTAGATATCTCTTTTGCAGGGACACCTCCGACAATAGAGTATGCAGGTACATCCCTATTTACAAATGAATTTGTGGCTACAACAGCACCCTTGCCAATTTTTATACCTGCTTTTAATGTGACACGTGAACCAATCCAAACATCATCTTCAATAGTTGTTTTGATCATTTTGTTTGCTGGAGCAACTCTCAAAGGCTGTCCAACTTTTCTATAATCGTGATCATTACCAGCAAGTCTAAAATCAGAAGAAATTAGCACTCCTGATCCTATTACTATCTCTGAATTAATATTGGCTCTTGGCCCCAAATATGAATAATCACCAACTTTAATTTTTGCACCATCTAACCAAAGCGGAAATCCAAATCGACACTCTATTCCGGCATCAAAACTGTGGGCTCTAAATTTCCCTATTCGATAAATAGTCCAATGTAGTATTTTTTTTATTTTTGAATCACTGTGCAATTTATGAAAAAACTTCTTATCCACTTTAAAGTCTTCCTTTTATAAAACTAGCTAAAGCCATATATTTCTTTCCAAGAATTAAAGATGCAATGAAACGGAAAGATAGAAATATGGCAGGCCATTTAAACAGGACATTAGTTAATAAAGATGAAAAGTCTTTAAATTTTTTTACTGAGTTAGCTTGCATCCAAAATGTAAAGCATGCTGTAGTTAATATATTCGAAGTAAATTGCCTATAACCTCTCACATCTAACCTAGATGGCTTTTGTCGAATTAAAGTTAGCAAAACTGTTTTCAAACTAGTAAACCAATAATCATAATTTAACGTAGTCATAACAGAGCTAGGTCTTAACCGTCGGCAGTATAATGGTTCATTCAGACAATATACTTTTGAATTGCGCTTTCCCAATAATAAATCTGTAGTAAAGAGATTGTCTTCAAACATTATGCCTTCGTGGAAAGATGCAAAATCTAAGAGCTCTACTCTAAAAAAATACATGCAAGGCGAAACGTTATACTTATTTTCTTGAATACAATGATTGAAATACTCAACGCTATTTAAAATTTTTCCATAACAATTTTCAGGTCTAGAAAAGCTTGGGGGTCTAATCGTATCAACATAACCATCATCTAAAAACTCTTTAGCATCAAAAGTTATAATATCAGGTGATAGAGTTGTAATTATTTTATCAATACTAAGAAAAATATTTTCTTCTATATAATCATCGCCATCTAAGAACATTACGAATTCTGAATTTATAACATCTAACGCGGCATTTCGAGCTGAAGATTGGCCACCGTTATCTTTAGAAATTAAGGTGAAGAAATCGGAGTCTTCATACATTCTAATTTTACTCAGTGTAGAATCTGTGCTTCCATCATCAACTACAATTATTTGTACATTTGAAAATAACTTAACAGCATTGAGAACACTTCGAATCGCTTCATCAATGTAATTTTCAATATTATAAGCTGTTATTACTACGGCAAATTTATACATACTAAGCCTCTCAGTACTTATTGGAAAAATCAAAAAGTTATGCTTACAACTTCAGCTAGTAAGCCAAAATTATAAAACTTGCTAACTTACTTATTACTCAATGCACTCCTTAGGCTATTTAACGAAAAGTAAACTAAAAAGATGTTCATAGAGTTCACCAAAATACGAATAAGCCTAATATCTCTGTAAAAAAGCAAATAATACGCAAAATCAGAAATGAAATAAGCAACCAATGAGGACACAACAGCTCCTTTAACGCCATATTGAGGTATTAGTAAGTAATTTAAAATAATATTTAACATCGCGGCAAGAAGTGTCTTTCTGAGTTCATGCCTAGTCTCTCTTTCTAAAATTAAATAGCGAGAATAGACCGCTGCAGGAAAAGTAAATAAAAAGTTAATAGATAATAAGCGCAAGACTTCAACAGATGCATCAAATTCCTTACCAAAAAAAGTATGAACTACAAGCTCTGACAATAAATAGAACCCTGTAACCGTTGCGAGAGCCAAGAAGAACATAATATTTGTAATGCTTTTCATCATTATCCAAAACGTTTGCTTTTCCCGCATATAAAAATAAGTTAATTTTGAAAATAAGACAGTCATTAAAATTGTAGGGATAATTAGAAAAGGCTGAATAAGTGACATAGCAACACCATATGTTCCCACATCTAGATGTGAGCCAAAATACTTCAACATTATTACATCAGATTGCATAAAAATAGCACTTAGCAAAACGGCAAAAAGTAATGGAGATGCTTCTTTAAAAATAGGCTTTAGGTCAAAAAATCTCTTTTCATATATATAGTTAACTTTTTCATGGTTTATATAAATATATTGAAAATAAGTACTCAAAAGAACGTATACGGGCCAAAAGTACCATAAGAAGTTAGCGACTTGATAAGTATATAAAAACCAACATATCAGGATAGCAAATATCGAAGAAAGCACATCAGTAGCTAATATAATTATTCCCAACGCCTTCGTCTCAAGAGATTGCCTAAATATAATAACTCCTTTAGAGAAATGATAGAACATCAATGATAAGAAGATGCTCTCATAATGGGTCTCATCCAATATAAATAATATTAACCAAATAATTGATACATAAGCTAAAAATGAAATTAACTTATATTTAAATACCAAGTTTAAGTAATTTACATTTTCTGGGCTTCTATGAAGCGAAAGCTCTCTGTATATAAGCTGATCTATTCCCATATGGTAAATAAAAGATAAAAAGAACATTAACGATTGTATAAATACAAAGCTTGCAAATTTCTCTACGCCATAAAACCTTGCAACAAATGCTCCAAATATAAATATTGCTGCCATAGAGAGTATTTTGGCTAAAAATATAGCTAACGAAGATTTATAGCTAAACATGTAAATTATCCTTGTCTAACTTTTTATAAGCTGGAATTGTATACAGTAAAAAAACAAACCAAACAGGAGAAAAATAATACATAAAGCTGGTTTCAGTAAAATTGAATAAAATGGTCAAAAGCCAAATTGACAACGGTTGTAAATTTCCATACTTGAAGGTTATTAAACTATTGATTAACGTTTTGTAGATTAAAAGCATTAAAAAAAACACGCCTACTGCACCTAAAGATAGCAACATATCAATATAGCCATTATGAGCTTGCTCTATTTTCAAAAACCACATAGTTTCATTATCAACAGCACTTTCTGCGACAACGGATACTGACTCATCTACTTGCCAAAAAGAAGAAAAACCCTCACCCACATAAAAGGAATCTAAAGACGATAATGCCAAGCTCCAAATTGCGCCTCTGCCTGTCAATATTTCAGGCGGTAAATCATAAACAAAATAATCTAATATATTTTCAATATAAAATGGCACTAATATAAATACGATAAAAAGCAATAAAACAGAAAGGAACTTAACAACATATAACAGTGAATTAAACTTAAAGTAATACATCACATGTTTTAAAAGCAATGGCATTAAAATACATATAGACGCTGTAAAAAAAGCTGTTTTGGCACCAATAAAGAAACAAATAACAATTAATATCAGTGAAAAGAATTTTTCCTTAATAGTTGATTGACTACTAAAATAAGAAAAAACTGAAATAATAGCTAAAATCCCACCTAATTGGTTTTTATGATAGTGAAGCCCAGATATACCATTCCCCATCTGCCCAAGAGACGGTATGAATAATATTGTAAATAGATCAATAACTAGCAACACATAAAAAAATACCAGTAATACCTTTTCTCGCTTTTTATAACTAAGGCAATTTAAAATATGCGCTACAGAAAGTAACATCAAAAATTGATAATAAAATCTATATAGAGACAACACACTTATTTCTGACCAGGAAATTGATAAAAAAGCCCAAACATTTAATAATAATAAATAGTTTAAGTTGCTATTTTTCCGAAATGACTGCTTTAGACTTTTTGCATTTGCTAAGAGTAAAGCGCTAAAAAGTGAGAGTAATATATATAACAACATCCCATTTAAGGGTGTTCTTAATTGTAAATGTAAAAAAAAAGAAAAAAACAACAGACTAAACATAAACATCTGATTGTTATTTACTTTTTTAATCAATTGCTTATACATTGATTTACCAATTAGCCGTAAAAAACATAAAAACTACCTTTATTGCTCGCTCTGATTAATTACAAATATGAAGTAATAAAATTATCCTTGGACCATCTTTGGCTGTTTTACTTTTCTCCCTAAAAACAGTCTAGATAATAAATCATGGCTAGAGAGTAAGTAATCCAGCAACACGGGGCCAAATAGGCCTAATACTAAACCAACCAACACATTAATAATAACGCTCTGTACTCCAAAATGATTTAGTAATAAACGCGAAAAAACTAAAAAATACACGTGATACAAATAGATAGTAAATGAAAAACTTCCTATGTAGACAAGTGCTTTCACTTTAATTTTACTGAAGTAAAAAAACGAACAGCCAACAAATCCTATAAGTAAGCCAAATATACTTGTTCTATCAAAATCATTACCTTCTTTAATACTTAAATACTTGAACACTAATGAACCAATAAATATACAAGCTAACACTCCAATTAAAGTGAAATTAAGCTTTTCACTATGTGTTTCTCGTAAACCTATTAATGTACCTAATGCGAAATATGGAAGTAGAAAGAAAAAACCTGACAAAGAGAAAAACAAAATATTAGTAGGCATCAACAAAGACAAAGCGATGCCAAGGCAAAGTAATAATATATAGGCTGTTTTTACGGAAACCTTTACGAAAGACATCATGCCGTAAAGTACAAAAATTAAAAACATCGATTGTAAAAACCAAAAATGGAATTTAGATTCCCACAAAACTGAAATATAATAGAAATAACTAGTCACTTCTACAGTTTGATTCGCCCCTGGGGCGTTAGCCTGAATGATTAGGTATATGGGCCCTAATGTTATTAAGGGCACCAAAAGACGAAAAAACTTCCCCTTCAGGAGCATGTTAAATTGACTTGGTACTATGCCCCTAAAAGAGAATATGATGCCACTTAAAAAAGCAAATAAAGGCATCCTGACATTTTCAAGCATTGTATTAAATAAAAAGTAGCTATTACCTTCCGGAAGCTTTAAACCCGAAACCATTGGTGTACCCACTAAGTGATTAAGCACTAGAAAAAGGCACGCAAGTCCTCTTAAGGTCTCTAAACTTTGAATTTTTTGTCCCTTCACTTATATTCCCATACGGTTGTTTTTAATTAACACATTTAGACAGTAATAATTAATCTACGCCATTAATTGCTTAACGCGCTTGGTAAATTCTTCACCCATTAGGCTTGATTGCATTGCATACTCTACATTTGCGAGCATATAACCTAGTTTAGAGCCACAGTCGTGAGATTTACCCTTAAGGTGATAAGCCTCGAGCGTTTCAAGGTGGCGTAGTTGTAGTAAGGCATCGGTAAGCTGTATTTCACCGCCCGTACCTGGTGGAGTGTATTCTAATAAGTCCCAAATAGTGGGCGATACAACATAGCGGCCTGTAATTGCTAAGTTACTTGGTGCTTCATCGTTATTTGGTTTTTCAACCATGTTTTTGATGGTCGCGTTTTCGCCAGCGTTAATTTGTTTACCCGCTAAATCGGCCACACCGTATTGATGTACTAATTCTTGTGGTACGGGTTCTACCATTACTTGGTTGTAGCCTGTTTGATCAAAACGGCTGATCATTTCACTTAAGTTATCGGTTTTTAAGTTTGATTTGTATTTATCGATAATTACATCGGGAAGCATTACGGCAAACGGGTTATTACCAACTATTGGCCGCGCTGCTAATACTGCGTGCCCTAAACCCAGTGGTGCTGATTGGCGAACAGAAATTACGGTAACGTCTTTTGGTACTATAGAGCGCACTTCTTCTAACAGGCTGCGCTTAACGCGTGCCTCTAGGGTGGCTTCTAGCTCAAAGCTGGTATCAAAATGGTTTTCTATTGAATTTTTAGAGGCGTGAGTAACGAGTACTATTTCTTTAATACCCGCGGCTACGGCTTCGTTAACTACGTATTGAATAAGTGGTTTATCTACCAAAGGCAGCATTTCTTTAGGAATGGCTTTTGTGGCTGGTAACATGCGCGTACCTAAGCCAGCAACAGGTAATACTGCTTTTAAAACTTTCACTTTAATTCCTTTCATTATTTTTTGTAAACAACGAAAAAGGCTAGTTTAAAAGCTAAATTCCTTTTTACGTGTATCACATGCCGTGTGAGGTTATTATTATACACACCACAACAATGTACTCAATAAAAAAAGCGTCCTTTAATATTGTTTTTTTGTTAAATTTATGTTGCACCAAATTTGCCTGCAGCGCACTGTTTTAGTGCTTCTCATGCTTTTATATGATCTACCTTTTTAATGCTAACAATACTATACTAGGCTTGTTTTATTATTAGGGAATACTAACTTAAAGGAACGTGTGTGCGTTTAGGGCTTTGCATAGTATTAGTGGTTTCGTTTTTTGTATGCGCGCAAGATATGCTTATGTATTTACGTAATAGCGATATAATTGCTCGTGCGCAAAAACAATATGGTAGCGAAGGCCATGCACGCATAAAAAACTGGTTAAGTTTTATAGATGAGTCTGCTGATAAAAGTGAATGGCAAAAAATTCATTTAGTTAATGATTTTTTTAATAAGCATATTAAATATAAAACCGACGAAGACCTATGGAATCAAAAAGACTACTGGGCGACCCCGCTCGAAAGTTTAGGTATTGGCATGGGTGACTGCGAAGACTACGTAATTGCTAAGTATTTTACTTTAATGGCTTTGGGCGTTCCTGAGGATAAAATACGGTTAATGTATGTTAGGCAAAAAACGGTTAATCAGCCGCATATGGTGCTTATATACATTGAAAACCCAAATCAAATTCCTTATGTTTTAGGTAATTTTAATACTAAACTTCTGCCTGCTAATAAACGCCGCGATTTAACCCCTATTTATAGTTTTAATGGCCAAGGTTTGTGGTTAGCTAAATCGAAAGGCTTAGGTAATAAAGTAAAAAATAGCCGCGGTGTATCTGCTTGGAACACTATGCTAGAGCGAATTGAACAAGGTGAGCTTGCTCCCATTTAGAATAACGTTAAAGGAACTATTAGTTATGTCGTCTTTTTTTAAAAATGGCTTGAGCTTAAAAACCCAAGTTTATGGACTGATTATTGTTATTTCGGTTATCTCGTTTTTTGTACGAATAATTACCGATGTAGATACCACTCGCCAATACTTACAAACGCAAATGGCTAGCCATGCCCAAGACACCGGCACGAGTTTAGGGCTTTCTATTTCGCCCTACCTTGAAGACGATAGCATTATGATTGCGCAAACAATGGCTACGGCTATTTTTGACTCTGGTTATTATAAGCAAATAAAATTTACTAATGCTCAAAACGAGGTTGTTTTTGACCTTATAAACCCTAAACGTGTTGAGTCGGTGCCTAATTGGTTTATAAGTGCAGTTAAGCTAAATGCACCAACTATGCAATCTGAGTTAAATAATGGTTGGATAATGGCCGGTAGGCTTGAAGTAACAAGCCATGTTGGGCAATCGTATTTAACGCTTTGGGAGCACACTAAACGTAGCTTTTATGGATCGTTTTTATTATTAGCAGCGTCGCTGGCAGTGGCGTTTTTAATACTGCGAGCAGTGTTTAAACCATTAAAAGCGGTAGAAAACCAAGCACATTTAGTGACCCGTAAGCGCTTTACATTAAACAACGAAATACCGGTTGCTCGGGAGCTACGCACCGTTACTAAAGCGATTAACAATATGGTTATGAACCTGCAAAGTACGTTTGATTCGCTCACTAAGCAAACACAAGCCCTTACTGAAGAAGTTTACATAGACCCTTTAACTGGTTTGGGTAACCGTAAGTCGTTTGATAACCATTTTAATTCGGTCGTCGACTCTATTAGCGATGAAACACCTATTACGGCCATGATGATTACCCTGCCCTCACTTGCAAACATAAATAAAACGGTGAGCTATCAAGATGGCGATGAACACGTAAACGAAGTAGCTAATATTCTTAAAACTATTTTTGGTGAGCTAACAAACGCAAAAGTATTTAGATTAAATGGCAGTACTTTTATTGCCCTTGCTCCTTACGATAGTGAGTTTTTAAATAGAACGCGCCTAGAAATTACCGATGCTTTTAGCCAACACAAAAACAGCTTACACGTAAATGGTTTTGCTAACTTTGCGTTAGTAAGTGTAGAAAAAGGTATGCCTGTTGGTAACGTACTATCGGCTTTAGATACTGGCTGTACAATTGGCGATACAAATAACAAGGTAGATAAAAACACTTTATTTAGTGTTAACCAGTGGCGATCGCTTATTCAATCTATTTTAGCATCGGGTGAGGTGAGTTTTTCGGTGCAACCTGTAAAGCGTGCTAATTCACAAAATAAACAATGTTATTTTGAGGTATTTGCTCACTTTATTTTTGAAGGCGAAAAAGTTAATAACGGGCATTTATTTGCTATGGCCGAAAAACTTAACTTAACCGAAGAGCTAGATAAAAAAATAATACGTAATTTTGTGAATGTTAAAGAGCAACACCCAAACGATGTGTTTGCACTTAATTTAAGTAAAGCGTCTTTATATTCGACTGATTTTATTGAATGGTTAACGCTTTATTCGCATACCAAGCCTGTTATTAAAACTAACTTATTATTTGAGTTACACGAAATTAGTTTGCTTTACAATGTACATATTGCCTCACAACACATAGATATAATTAAAGATATTGGTATAAATGTGTGTATTGAACATTTTGGTACCAGCCTTACCTCGTTTAGATATTTACAAGGGCTAGATATTGAGTACGTAAAAATAGACGGCAGCTATATTCAAGACCTGCTTGATAACACACAAAGCCAATTTTTTATTCAAACGGTTAATAATATTTGCCATGGCTTTGGCATTAAAGTTTTGGCTTGTTTAATAGAAAAACCTGAGACATTAAAAGTACTTGAAAACTTAGGGTGTGATGGCGTACAAGGTAATTTAATTATGCCGCCTTCTAAAGTTATTAAAGCTAATAATAGTGGCGCAAATAAAGAGTTTACTTTTTGTGCCGATACGCTAAAATTTTGTAATTAGATATTCAACCAAGGGATCAGAGATGAAATCACTTATTTTAGCTAGTTTAGTTGCTAGCGCATCAGCACTTACAGTTTTACCTGCTTATGCACAAACGGACACAGATGCGGTAGTTCAAACTGAAGGCATGGCAAATTTAGTTAACGTTTTAAATGATGCCACTCCAGAAACTGCGCCAGAACAATTAAAAGCTGACTTAGTTTCTGCCATCAACGGTGTATGTACCGACTGTACGCCTACACAAGTTGACTCTATGATGACTGTAGTTGTAGATGCAATAGGTGCAGACAGCCCGCTCATTGCTGATTTTTTAGCTGCACTTGTTGCAGCAGGTGTTGATAGCGATGCAGTTACGCTTGCAGCAATTACTGCTGGGGTTGATGCAACTGTAGCATCAGAAGCAACCGCTGCCGGCCCTACTGAGCCTACAGCCCCTGCTGGCCCAGTAATTGTAACTCTGCCTACTACAACTGTACCACAAGGTGCTGGCGGTACCGGTGGTGATGCTGGTATTTCTGAAGTTGGCAACTAAACAATCATTAATTTTAAATACAAACGCAGCCTAATGGCTGCGTTTTTACTTTAAACACTTTGTTTAAATACGTTGTTTAATTTTTAGCTCGATTTTGAGAAAGCTGTGAACCGTTTTATATTCTTTTTGCTATGTGCAATTGTTTTTTTGCTGCCCCTTCCTTTAGGTAGCTACCGACCCTGGGCCATTATGGCTATGGGCATTTTAATTTGTATCGCCTTTTTAATGCATTTAATTAATAGTGTTATTAATAACCAAAAACTTTACCCCGAGCGTTATTCACTCCCTGTTTTTTTAGCTTTGTTGCTAGTGTGTGCTGTGTGTGTTTTACAATTTTACACCGTAAGTTTAGACCCCTTTCAAACAAAGCAAATGCTGTTAAAAACAAGCTTTATGCTACTTTTTTGCTGGCTTATTTTTATTTATTGCAACAATAGTGAACGTATAAAAAAGCTTATTTATACCATTATTGCAGCAGGGGTTTTTCAAGCTTTGTATGCAACTTATCTAAACCTCTCGCCTGATATGCTCAGCCCTATTTTTGGGTATAAGCATACACAACGTGCTATAGGCACATTTACTTACTCTAATTTTTTAGCTAACTATTTAGCACTATGCTTATGTTTAGGTATAGGTGTATTAGTCAGTGAGCTAAAGCGTGGTAGTCATGCAAGTGCTCTTACATTTAAACAAACTTTACGCGCTTGGACAGAAATACTATTAAGCTCAAAAATAATTTTGCGTATATCGTTAATTATTATAATTATTGCGCTAATTTTAACGCGCAGCCGCATGGGTAACTCTGCCTTTTTTATAGCACTGATGGCTGTTAGTTTATTAGCTTTGTTTGTTTACAATAAAAAACCTAAAGCGTTTAAGTTACTTATTATTAGTTTTTTTATAATTGATTTGATCATTATTGGTGCAATATTTGATGTTGAAAAAGTAAAGCAACGCATTAGCGAAACCAGTATTCAATCAGAAACACGTGATGAAGTGGTTCGTGATTCAATCCCGTTAATACTCGACAAGCCTTTATTAGGTTCTGGTGGTGGTACGTTTTATACAGCCTTCCCTGCGTATCAGTCTGAGCCGTATTCTGGCTATTACGATAATGCTCATAACGATTACATTCAATTTGCTGTAGAGCTAGGCATTCCTGTAACGTCAGCTTTAGGGGCACTTATATTGTATTGCTTATGGTTGTGTGTACAAACCATGCGTAAACGTAAAACAGCGTTGTTTCAGGGTGTTGCTTTTGGGTGTGCTATCGCTATTGTAGATATGCTACTTCATTCGTCGGTAGATTATTCGCTCCAAGCGGGTGCCAACTCAATGCTGTTTATGGCTATTTTATGTTTGGCTATTTTAAGTAATAAAATAGTTGTTAAGCGAGGGCGTGATTTTAAATAGCTATTTTTAAAAATATTTGCACAAAGAGGTTTAGAGACGCTGCGCTTTAGAGTCGTGATAAATAAAATGCCAGGATTGGTTATGTCTTCTCATTTATTCCTCATTTTCTTCTCTTTGTGCAATTGATCTTTTACAAGAAGCTGCGCTTCTAACGTGAGCAAGCTCAACGTCTACGAATAAATACATAATTTCATCCCGTAGATGACTAATTTGCTGGCTTTGATAGCTAAACTTTAATCTTTAAAAACAAATACTCACAAAGAGTTTAAGAGACGCTCCGCTTTAGAGAAGTAATTAAAACACTAAATTTATAAAACGCTGTATTAACTTTGTCTTCTCATTTACTCCTCATTCGCTTCTCTTTGTGCAATTGATCTTTTACAAGAAGCTGCGCTTCTAACGTGAGCAAGCTCTACGTCTACAAAACCAATAATGTGCTTTATTTATGCTCTAAATCAAACTCAGTTAAATGGCCGTCGCCGTGGATTAGTTGATAGCGGGCTAAGTCGCCCTGTTCTAATGTAATTAAACTAATGGCGGAGTCGCTTACTAGGTATTTTTGGCCTTCACCTTTGGTTTGGTGTTTATCTACTTCCATGTGCCAGCGTTTGGTGAAAAAGTTAAGTGGGCTTTTGGGGCCGTATAATATTGAGTCGAGCTTATCGAGTACATTAATGAGCTTACGCGGAAATTCGTTTTTAATTCCGCTGGCGGTGAGTTGCCATATTCTATTAGGGTGATCGCCAAAACGCTTTTGCACCGAAAAACAAAATGAATAATGTACATCGCCCGATAAAATAAGCGTTTCGTTTGGGGTATCTGTACGCCTAAAGGTATCGAGTAGCTTTTTAGCTGAGCCTTCGTGTGCCATCCAGTTTTCTACATCAACCATAAGTGGCTGGCCACACATATTAAACGCCGCTTGTATTGCCTCTATTGATTTAACGCCAAATACGGGGGCTGGCGATACAATAATTACTTTGCTGTGACTCAGCAGGCTTTCTTCAAGCTCTGTTAAGCGTTCCCAGTCAAGTAAGCCTGAAGGTTCATTAAAGTTACTTTCGTTACGCCAGCGGTGCGTGCGGGTATCAAGCACGACCACTTTAGGCGTGGTGGTAAGCTCATAATGCCAATAGTTAAATTCGTTTAAGGGTTTATCAAAGCCTTTAAACTGCCAACTATTATTAGCGCTGCGGCTTTGTTTAAAGTCGTTTATTAGTGCACCTGTTTTATGTAGCGCGTCGTTACCGAGCCCTTGGAATAGCCAATAACTTATCAGCCCGTTATTAATAATGCGTTTACTGCTTGGGTTTTGATTTATTGCTTGCTCCCACCCTGCTGTTAGGTTCCAATCATCTGTAACATCATGATCGTCAAACATCATCAAGGTAGATACATTAGCAAATAAACGTTCTACGCTATTTAAGCCTTTAGCGTAGTCTATTAACGCTTTTTTTTCGGCGTTAAAAATGGCGTTGTTTTTTTCATTACCTTGCGTGTAATGCATATTTTGTATATCAACGCATTGCCACGCGGCGGCACTAAAGTTGAGTAGGTAAAGCGCTATAAATTCTTCAAAGTGAATTAAATGATTATGCGCTTTTACGCTAGAAAAATGAGGCTCGTCTTTTTTTAGCCAATACCCTACACCTAATTTAGAACGTTTTTTCCATGGCGTTTTAGGTAAGTAATGATGGCGGTTAAAAAGCTGGTCATTTATATCTGTTGGTAAATTGAGTGCAAGCGGCTGCTCTTTATAAAGTCCTAATACATCTATTAACTGATGAATAGCTAGTAACATGGGGCCGGCTACATCATCGGCGTAAACTTGATCCCCGCTAAGGAGTAAAAGTTGTGCGCCCTGCAACTTATTGCTGCGTTGTGTATTTTGCCACTCGCTGGCCGATACTAAGCTGTCTTTTGCAGGGTGATGTGCGTTGCGGCACGAGCCATGTAAAATATGCGTTAGCTTATTTGCAATTACAAACGAAGGCGCTGTTTGCCCTTTAAAACACCAAGGCGATAAATCAATTTGCTGCTCGTTTATGTGAAGTGTATACGCTAATAAGGTATCGAGCGGAAACTGGTTATCAACGGGTTTTATAATTATAAAATGCAGGTAAAGGTGTTTACCTAGTGCAATGCTTTGCTGCTCGCTGTAGCTTTGTTGGTTTTCAAGTGTAATTTGGCAATTGCCAGGCCGCGATGTAGCAAATTGAATACATATACTACGTTGCTCAGCTCGGCGCACCATAGGCCCCATTAATAAAAGCGGGAGTTGCGCCGATTGAGTGGTCATGTGTTAGCCTTTTGCTGCTAATTTAAAAAGTGAGTAAAAATTATCTGTGGTGGCTTTTGCAAGCTCGTTAAAGCTAATGCCTTTAAGTTCGCTAATGTAGTAGGCAACATCTTCTACATACGCCGGCTGGTTTGTTTTACCACGGTACGGTACAGGTGCCAAATACGGCGAATCAGTCTCAATAAGTAGCCTATCGAGTGGGATTTGTTTTACTACTTCTTTAAGCTCTACGGCATTTTTAAAGGTAACAATGCCTGAAATAGAGATATAAAATCCCATATCAATCGCTTTTTTGGCCATATCCCAATCTTCGGTAAAGCAATGCAATACGCCACCGCAATTTTCTGCTTTGTGCTCACGCATTAAATTTATGGTGTCGGCTCGGGCGTCGCGGGTATGAATAATAAGTGGTTTTTGTAATTCGTTTGCTACTTCTATATGCCCTACAAAACTGGCTTGCTGCACTGCGTGCGTGTCTTTTGAATAATAGTAATCGAGGCCTGTTTCGCCTATTGCGACCACTTTTTTATGCGATGCTAAATCAATAAGCTGCTGTTTATTAAGAGCATCTTTTTGATCAAGCGGATGCACGCCACACGATGCCGATACATCGTCGTAATGTTTAATTTTTTCAAGCATGCTTGGGAATTGATCAAGCGTGACACTTACACATAAAAAATGCTCTACTTGCTTTGCACGAGCGTTGTTGAGTACTTGATCTAAGTTTAAATCTAGTTTGTCAAAATCAAGACGATCTAAATGGCAATGAGAATCTACAATCACTATACGGCCTGTATTGTTTTAAAAAATTAAATTATACCAATTTGCAATAATATTTGATCACAAAGTATGTATTACAAATTTACGATCAAAATAGCCCATTGAGCTACATGGTATATGTAGGGTTACCAGAGTTTAACATAGTGCCTAATAGCTTTTCGATTTTAGCATTTAGGTTTGTTTTATCATCTAAAAAACTTATGCCAATACCTGGCGGGTTCGAGCTTTGTGCGCCTTGTGGTGTGATCCAGGCAACTTTGCCCGTTACAACGTCATCTTCTAGTGCATCTGGTAACGTCACTCTTAGTGCTAAAGAGAAGCCAATTTCGTAGCGCATGTTGGTACGCACAAATAGGCCACCTTTTTTTAAATATGGCATGTAGCAGCGATAAAGCTCGTCAAGGTTGTCTACATCAACTAAAAGTTCTTGCATATGTATTCCTATTAAATGTGACGCAGGGCATGCGCTAAACGCGACACTGCTAGAGGTAAATTAAGCCCAAGTACCTCGGTGCTATTTTGTAAAAATTCATTCACCGCTTGCTGCGCACTTTGGTACGCGTCAAAACTTAAACCCTTTATAAGCTGCTGTTTTAATTGCTCGCTTAAAAATAATGTAAAAATGCGTATTAGCTCAGGTTGTTTATTTATAATATTAACAAGCGGACTAAAATTATGGCTTTGTTTAAACTCAGTTGCAAATTTATATAAAGTATCAATGTGTTGCAGCTGCTCTTGCGCTTGCCACTGTTTAATTAACAGTGGTTGTGTATAAAACAAAGGCAACCACACATAGTCACCAATATTTAAATCGGCTAACCAGGTTTTGGCTGCTTCTGAGTTAGCAACTTTTATATCTGTTTTGGCACAGCGGCTTAAAATAGTGGCAGGTAACTGCGCAGTATGGCTTGTGGTTAAAATTAAAAAGCGGCTATTACTGGGCTCTTCTAAGGTTTTTAATAACGCGTTTGCTGCTGCGGTAGTCATTTTTTCGCAGTTTTCGATTATTGCTACTTTATTGCCATTTTGTGCAGCAGAGTGGTTCATAAAATCGCTTATAGCGCGAATATCGTCCACGCCTATGCTTTGCCCTTCAACTTGCGTTACACGTTTGTCGGGGTGGTTACCCGCATGCGTTAATGCGCAACTTTTACACTTTCCACACGGGGCTAGCTTACTGTTTTCGCTCTGCATGTGGGTATTAATATTTTGGCATAACAAGCTATTAGCTAATTGCTCACTTAGCTCAAACTTACCTACGCCTATAGGCCCACATAATAACTGCGCATGATGAAAACGCTGCGCTTTATAGCTTTGCGCAAGCTGTTGCTCTACGTTATTAAGCCATGGCAAAGCCATGTTATTTTAACCCTTCAAAAAAGGTACGTAATACATTGGTTATATCGCGGTGTACTTTATCGATACTTTGATTAGCATCAACCGTTTTTATTGAGCTATCGTCATTTGCCAGCTCGACATAACGCATACGCGTGCGCTGAAAAAACTCAATGGCTTCTTGCTCAATTCTATCAAGTTCACCACGGCCTTTAGCACGCTCAAGGCCTATTACTGGGTCTATATCTAGGTAAATGGTTAAATCAGGTTTTAACCCTTTTAATACCATAGACGACAAAGACGATAAGGTATTAGCACTAATACCGCGGCCGCCCCCTTGGTAAGCTTGAGACGATAAGTCGTGGCGATCGGCCAATACCCACTGCCCTTTATCAAGTGCTGGGTTAATTACATTATGCATTAGCTGCGAGCGCGCCGCATACATAATAAGTAGCTCGGTTTCGAAGGCTATGTCTTCTTCATGCTCAGCTTTAACAAGCGTTCGTAAAGACTCAGCAAGCGGCGTGCCCCCTGGCTCTCGTACGTTAATAAAGTCTATTTGTTTTTTATTTAAAAAGTCTTGGCATAAAGAAATAGCCGTTGATTTTCCTGCGCCTTCAAGGCCTTCAATAACAATAAATTTTGGTTTCATATAAAGTTTAATTCGTTTTATTTAATATATACGTTTTTACTGCCGCGTTGTGTTGCTTTAACGTGGTTGAAAATTGATGGCTTCCATCGCCCTTAGCCACAAAGTACACATACTCTGTTTGTGGTGGATTAAGCGCTGCTAAAATAGCGGCTTTTGAAGGCATAGCTATGGGTGTTGGCGGCAGCCCTTTAATGCGATACGTGTTGTAGGGTGTGTAATCGCGCAAATCTTTTCGCTTAATATCACCGTCAAAATTCGCCCCTAAGCCATATATTACGGTTGGGTCTGTTTGTAGGCGCATATTTGCGTTTAATCTATTTATAAATACAGCGGCTATTAGCGGGCGTTCACTAGCAAGGCCGGTTTCTTTTTCGATAATAGAGGCCATGATCAGTGCATCATATGCGTTTTTATACGGTAGGTTTTGTGCACGCTTTGGCCATGCTTGTTCAAGTGTTTGCTGCATTTTAACGGCCGCACGTTTTAATAAACTACTGGCAGTATCACCGCTGTGGAAATGGTATGTATCTGGAAATAGCCATCCCTCTAAATGGCCTTTTTCGCCCACTATTTGTTGGGCTAGTTGCTCTACATTTAAATTATTAGTTAAATGCGGCGCACTACTAATGGCTGCTATTACTTCGCGTAAGTTTTGCCCTTCAATAATGGTAAAGCTAAAACTAATTTGCTCACCGTTGTTTATTTTTTTTATATTATTAATAACGCTTGTATTTGTTAGCTCGTATAAACCGGCTTTTAAGTCGGTTAGTGTTGGGTCAAGCTTTGCAATTATTTGGTATCGCCAGCAGCTTTTTAACCAATTATTAGCTTGCCATTGTTTACATAGCTGGTTAAATCCCATGCCTTTTTTAACTTCAAACTGCGTAGCCGTTGTTATATTTAGCGGGCTTGCTATTGTTGCTTGTAATTGTTGATACCCTACTAGCGTTGTCACTAAAGCTAACAATAATACCGATAAAATAACTTTTAACACTTAGCCTCCTTGGCTAGTAATTCATTTAATAAATGCATGCTTTGCTCAACATTAAATGTATGTTGTTCTATACGATTAACGGGCACAGCGCCCATTAGGCTATTACATATAAATACAGCGCGTGCTTGGGTTAATTCATTTAGGCTTACTTGCTTAAATTCAACCGCTAATTTATCACATAACGATTGTAGATAAACCCCCTTTATACCGCATTGCTCAAGGCTTGGCGTATATAGTTTATTATCGCTAATAGCAAAAATATTAGCTGCAGAGGCTTCGATTACATTGTTTTGATGATCGAGCACTAAAACATCGTCGCACTGTTGGCTTGCCATGGCATTTTTAATAAGCACTTGCTCTAAACGGTTAAGTGTTTTTAACCCCGCAAGTAATGGTTGGGATGCTAATTTTATTGGGCTTAGTGCTAAACTTACCCCACTTTTAGCTAATGCTGGGTAGTTTTGTGGAAACGCTGATACTGTAATTATAATGGTTAAATGGGTGTGTTGTGGTAATCCATAACCTCGCCCACCTTCTCCGCGGGTAATAACTATTTTAAGCACATTTAATTGGCAGCCAGCAATCGCCTTTGCAATATGTTGCTCAAGCTCAGTAAAGTTAATTGCCGGAAACGCTAAGCGCTCAGCGCATTCTACTAAGCGTGCTTTATGGTAATGCCAATGCTCTACCTGCCCTGCAACTACTTTGGCAGTGGTAAAAAAGCCATCACCATAGTTAAGGCCTCTATCACGCGTATTGATCGTGCTTGTATCACCGGTTGTTATTATTGTTTGCATATTAAATGGCTTGCATAAAAAAAGCCCAGTTAAACAACTGAGCTCTTATAATTTGGTTCGTTGTTAAAAAAGATTATACCTTTTTAAATAGCAACGAGCCATTAGTCCCACCAAAACCAAATGAGTTACACAATGCAAAGTCGAGTTTTGCATCTCGTGCAGTGTGAGCTATGTAATCTAAGTCACAGCCTTCATCTGGGTTATCAAGGTTAATTGTTGGCGATACTTTTTGATCGGCCAGCGATAAAATAGAAATAATAGACTCTACTGAACCCGCTGCACCTAATAGATGCCCCATCATAGACTTAGACGAGCCTACCATTACATTATTAGCTGCACTGCCAAAAATAGTTTTAACCGCTTGCGTTTCGGCTTTGTCGCCAGCATTGGTCGATGTACCGTGTGCGTTAATGTAGCCTACTTGGTCTGCATTTACTTGCGCATCATTTAATGCATTTTGCATGGCAAGTGCCGCACCTGCACCGTCTTCCGGTGGCGAGGTCATGTGGTACGCATCACCGCTCATGCCAAAGCCAACCAGCTCAGCGTAAATTTTAGCGCCACGGGCTTTAGCGTGCTCATATTCTTCTACTACAACAACCCCTGCACCATCAGATAATACAAAACCATCGCGGTCTTTATCCCAAGGGCGAGATGCCGCTTGTGGATCATCATTACGTGTAGAAAGCGCACGTGCAGCATTAAAGCCACCCATACCAATAGGTGTACAGGCTTTTTCTGCGCCACCGGCTACCATAGCATCAGCATCGCCGTAGGCAATCATACGGGCGGCATGGCCAATATTATGCAGGCCTGTTGTACATGCCGTCACAATAGAAATATTAGGACCACGTAAACCATGCATCATTGATAAATGGCCCGAGATCATATTAATAATGGTTGATGGTACATAAAAAGGAGAAAGCTTACGTGGGCCACTGTTAAGTAGCTTTATGTGGTTTTCTTCAATTAAGGTTAGTCCACCAATGCCTGAACCTACTGCAACACCGATACGTGTTGCGTTTTGTTCAGTAACTTCAAGACCTGAATCTTGTAAGGCTTGAACACCCGCTGCAATGCCATACTGAATAAATAAGTCCATTTTTTTAGTATCTTTCGCCGACATATATGCAGTTGCATCAAAGTCATTAATGAGTCCAGCGAATTTAGTACCAAATTTTGATGTATCAAAGTGGGTTATATTTTGTATGCCACTTTTACCATCTAATAAGCCTTGCCAGGTAGATTGCACATCATTACCTAACGGCGTCAACATTCCTAAGCCAGTTACGACGACTCGACGTTTAGCCACGGTTTGCCTCCAATAAGGGATATTTAAACCAATTGATTAATATATTATTAGTTTAGTAAGGCGTTTAACTTACTAAGCTTAAATCTATTGGCATTACAAAGGGAATTCATACCCAAGCGACCTCAAAGTGCGAGTCTCAAATTCAGTTAAGTATGTGCTATTACAAATGAATGCAGTAGAGAGTAAAAGCGGGTGAATTTGAATCATGAACTTTGAGGTGGTTTGGATATATAGATTAAAGGCAGCGAATGCTGCCTTTAATTTGCGATTAATTACTCAGCGTGAGCTGATACGTAATCGATTGCAGATTGTACTGTAGTGATCTTTTCAGCTTCTTCATCTGGGATCTCAGTATCAAACTCTTCTTCAAGAGCCATAACTAGTTCAACAGTATCAAGAGAATCTGCACCTAGGTCGTCTACGAAAGAAGCTTCGTTTTTAACTTCTTCTTCTTTAACACCTAGTTGTTCGATGATAATTTTTTTTACGCGTTCTTGGATATCGCTCATTCTTCTTTCCTTTATTAAAAACGCCAATGCGTTATTTTCAGATTGCGGCGTAGTTTACGCCGCATAATTCTCTGATTCAATGATTTGACCATAAATAATTGTCTGGTCAAACCTCTGAGTGTTTGTTTTGTCTTTTATCGCTTATTTTCACAGCGATTTCAAGTATGTTTAAAGCAAGATCACAAAAATTTCAATGTTTTTGAGGTCACTTACTTAAGTTATTTTTAGCGTTTGCTTATTACAATGGTGATTAAACCATGTACATCGCGCCATTTACATGCAAAGTCTCGCCAGATACATACGCAGCCGCGTCAGATGCTAAATAACACACTGCCGCTGCTATTTCGTCAGGCTGACCTAGTCGACCTGCTGGTACATTAGCAAGGGTAGCTGCTTTTTGATCTTCAGTTAGCTCATCGGTCATATCGGTTTGAATAAAACCAGGCGCTACCACATTTACAGTAATGCCGCGTGATGCAACTTCACGAGCAAGCGATTTAGAAAAGCCAATCACACCCGCTTTAGCTGCAGCGTAGTTAGCTTGACCCGCATTCCCCATAGTGCCCACAACTGAGCCAATATTAATAATACGGCCGTTCTTTTTCTTCATCATTGGGCGTAATACCGCTTTAGATAAACGGAAAATAGAGCTTAAGTTGGTATCGATAATATCGTCCCACTCACCGTCTTTCATGCGCATTAATAAATTATCACGGGTGATACCCGCGTTATTTACAAGTACGTCTACATCACCTAAGTCGGCTTTTATTGCAGCAAGTGTTGCCTCAATCGATGCAGGATCGGTTACGTTTAAAGCATAACCCTTACCGTTATCACCTAAGTAATCGCTAATTTTAGCTGCACCTGACTCACTTGTAGCAGTACCTGCTACTTTTGCGCCTTGCGCTACTAAGGTGTTTGCAATTGCTTTACCAATACCACGGCTTGCGCCTGTAATTAGGACAACTTTGCCCTCTAATGAAAATAAATTAGTCATTTTATATACTCTTATTTTGCAGCTTCAATGCCAGCAGCGTCATTTACTGAGCCACATACCATTGCTTTATCAATTCGTTTTGCAAGGCCAGTTAATACTTTACCTGGGCCAAATTCGTAGCTTTGCGTAATGCCTTGAGCAACGAGCGCTTGTACTGTTTCTGTCCAACGAACTGGGCTGTATAGTTGGCGCACTAATGCATCTTTAATTGCATCAGCTGAGCTTTGTGCTTTTACATCAACATTATTAATTACATCACACTTAGGTGTATTAAATGTTAAAGCCGCTAAATCGCTGGCAAGTTTTTCAGCCGCTGGCTTCATTAATTCACAATGTGAAGGCACGCTTACACTCAGTGGTAAGGCACGTTTTGCACCTGCATCTTTACACGCTTGTGAGGCTCTATCTACAGCAGCTTTATGTCCTGCAATAACAACTTGGCCTGGCGAATTATAATTTACAGGTGAAACAACCTCACCTTGTGCAGACTCTTTACACGCGGTTTTTATTTCTTCATCACCTAAACCAATAATAGCCGCCATAGAGCCCACACCAGCAGGTACAGCTTCTTGCATATATAAGCCACGGTTTTCTACAAGTTTTACCGCTTCACCTAGGCTAATAACACCACTACATACTAGTGCAGAGTATTCACCTAAGCTGTGACCGGCCATTACAACGTCTGTATCTAGGTTTTGGGCTAACCAATGACGGTAAATTGCCACGCTTGCTGTTAATAAAGCAGGTTGAGTGCGGTGAGTTTGATTAAGTTCTTCTTCTGGACCATTTAGTACAAGCGCTGCTAAATCGTAGCCAAGTGCGCTTGACGCTTCACTAAAGGTTGTTTTTACAATGTCAGAGCTCTCTAGTAGCTCGCTTAACATGCCAACGCTTTGTGAGCCCTGACCAGGAAATAGAAGTGCAATTTTTTGTGCCATACTTTGCTCTTTTTAATTAAACAAAAATTTAGTGTAACTACGGCACCTAAAATTTATTCGGCCGCCGAGTTTTTAGAATGTGTTTTTTCGAAAATAGCGGCTATTTTATCTGGAAGTTGACGTTCAACTTCTTTTACCGCTTCATCGATTGCTGCTTGAAATGCTTTTGCTGATGCATTTCCATGGCTTTTAACGACAATACCGCGCAATCCTACCAGAGAAGCACCGTTATACTGGTCGGGGTTCACCCGATTATAGAGTTTTTTTATGATAGGACTTAATATAAACGCCATGCATTTGTAAATTAAGTGCTTTTCAAGTGCACTCGTAAATTTTTTTATGATCAGTTTAGCAATGCCTTCGCAGGTTTTTAATGCAACGTTGCCAACAAACCCTTCACACACAATAACATCAGCCTTACCCGAAAATATATCACTGCCCTCACTGTAACCGGTGTAATTAATATAAGGGCTTTGCTGCATAAGTTGCGCTGCTTGCTTTATGCCTTCGTGGCCTTTTATATCTTCTGAGCCAATATTAAGTAAACTCACTTTAGGGTTATCACAGCCGAGCGCTTGCCCCGCAACTACCGAGCCCATAATGCCAAATTGATAAAGTATTTCACAATCGCAATGTACATTAGCGCCTAAATCAAGCAGGTATACTGGCGTTTTTCGCTCTGTTGGCACAGCTGATATTAATGCAGGGCGTTTAACGCCGGGTAACATTTTTAATACATAGTGAGCCATAAAAAATAAGGCGCCTGTGTTACCCGAACTTACACAAGCCTGTGCCTCACCCGATTTAACTAAATCAAGGGCAACGCGCATTGAAGAATCTTTTTTAGAGCGCACGGCTAACGCGGGTTCGCAAGCATTAGTAACAACTTCACTGCAATGGCGAATAATTAATCGTGGGTGTGAAAGTGAATCGAGGGATTCTAATTGATTTGCAATTACTTGCTCGTTGCCGCATAAAATGAGCGTTAAATTGGCATGAGCATTTACTGCGCAAACGGCAGCGGGGATAGATGAACGGGGGCCATAATCGCCCCCCATCATATCTAACGCTATGGTTAGATTAGTCAGCATAAAGCAATCTCTTAGTTAGAAATTACTTGAACGCCTTTGTAGTAACCGTCAGCAGTTACGTGGTGACGACGATGAGTCTCACCTGAAGTTTGGTCAACTGTTAAAGTTGGACCGTTGATCGCATCGTGTGAACGGCGCATGCCGCGTCTTGCACGAGACTTTTTGCTTTTTTGTACAGCCATTAGTCTTCTCCTAAGAATCTTTCTTAAGTTGTTTCAAAATATCAAATGGATTTGGTTTATCATCTTCCGCTTTTAACACTCCAAAGCTAGCAGGCTTTGATGAGTAATTGCATGAAGCTTCGTTGTGGGTAGGCACTAATGGCACTGCTAAAATTAGCTCGTCTTCGATTAACTCAAATACGTTAATTTCGCCGTTTTCATCAAGTTCTACTTCATCGTAAACTTCAGGAAGATCATCTGACTCAGCATCCAAACCAACTGGCGAATACATAAAGTCTTGATCCAAATCCAACCCTAAATCATCATTACAACGTTGACAAGTTACAGTTACGTGTGTGGACAAATTGCCGCTAATCACAACTAAACCTTGCTCATCAGTTTTGCACTGAATTTTTACCGCTATTTCACCTACTTCTTCCTGTACAACACCTCGTAAACGAGCAAGTTTTTCAAGCGGTACAATACCATCGTAAGATAAACGGTGTTGCGCTGCTTTCCCAGGATGAAGAGTGATGGGAATTTTTACCTTTTGCATAGGGGCTGCATCATATAGATAGTTAATTGGTTAGTCAAAGCAAAAAAGCATTTTTACATGGTTTTTCACGTGTTTTCATTACGGATCTGATTTATCCTAACTCAAACTAATTTTAATTAGGATAATAATTTATGAAGCACCCGCTTATATTAGCCTCAAGCTCACCATTTAGGCAGTCTTTATTGCAAAAATTTAATCTGCCCTTTAGTACTTTTTCGCCAGATATTGACGAAACCGCCTTATTAAACGAAACCCCTGAGCAACTAGTAAAGCGCTTAAGCGAAAACAAAGCACGCGCCGCACGTAAACATTTTGACCTAGGTTTAGCTATTGGCTCTGATCAAGTTGCTGTGTTTAACGGGCAAATACTTGGTAAACCTCATAATAAAGAAAACGCCATAAAACAGCTTTCCCTATTTAGTGGTCAAACAGTTACGTTTTTAACCGGCCTATGTGTTTACGATATTGTTAGCGATAAAGCAAAAACATTAATCGAACCATTTGAAGTGGTATTTAGAACGCTTACTCTAGAGCAAATTGAAGCCTATTGCGATGCGGAGCAGCCCTATAACTGTGCAGGGAGCTTTAAAAGTGAGGGGTTAGGAATTTGTTTATTTGAAAAATTAAACGGGGACGATCCAAATAGTTTAATAGGCTTGCCGCTGATTAAACTCAGCCAGCTATTAGCTGAGTTTAATCTTGATATACTTGGCGAGCAACCAACAGCTTAACCAACTAAAATACGTTGCAACTGTTGGTAATTATTAACGGTTGCAACAGGGGTAAATTCGTTTAACTGCTGCGCATTATGGACACCCATGGTAACACCTAACCTATCCATACCCGCAGCTTTTGCCATTGCCATGTCTATTTTTGTATCGCCAATCATAAGCGCATCATCTACATTAATTTTCAACTCATCTAAAAGTTGGTAGAGCATGTCGGGAGATGGCTTAGACTGCGCTTCACAGCTGGTACGGCTTGCACTAAAAAATTCGCGCAACTGGCTTTTATCAAGCAAACGCTCTAACCCCGCGCGCCCTTTACCGGTGGCAATCGCTAAAATCACACCTTGTGCTTTTAATGTACTTAGTACATTTTCTACATTATCAAATACAGGTGTTGGGGTAGTATCAATACGGTATTGTTGTTTATAGCCGTTAATTAATGCGGGATGCTGCGCTACGTCGTCAGGAAATAGTACCTCAATAGCAAGTTCAAGCGACATACCAATAATATTTTTAATTGCTGTGTCGCTAGGCGGCACAATATTAAGCGCCAGCGCACTGTGACGAATGCAATTAACAATTTTGCTAATTGAGTCCATAACAGTGCCATCCCAATCAAAAATAACCAGTTTATACTTTTTTAATTCAGCGGTGGTCATTACGCTTTAGCATCTCTTAATTTTAAAATACAATTTTTGAGTGCGTTATCAAGCGGTGCTTCTACACGCATGGTGGTTTCGTTTTTAGGGTGATAAAAGCTTAAATCGTGAGCGTGTAAAAATAAGCGATTTAAACCAATTTTTCGCATTGATTCATCAAAACCTTGGTCGCCGTATTTATCATCGCACGCAATAGGATGACCTTTACACTGCGTATGAACACGAATTTGGTGAGTGCGTCCTGTTACAGGAGAAGCTTGCACTAATGAACACGCGTTAAAACGTTCCAGTACTCTAAAGCGAGTATGTGAAGGTTTACCTTCGTTATTGTCTACACGCACCACGCGCTCGCCCGACTTGAGCGTGTTTTTACGCAGCTCTTCGGTCACATTTTTAACCGATGAATCCCACTGCCCTGTTACCAATGCCCAGTAGTTTTTTTCCATGGTTTTTTCGCGTAGTTGTTCATGTAGCGCGGTGAGCACTGAGCGACGCTTTGAAATTAATAAACAACCTGATGTATCTCTATCAAGCCTATGTACTAGTTCTAAATTACGCTCTTCTGGGCGTAATACGCGCAATGCCTCTATTAAGCCATAGCTTAAGCCGCTGCCGCCGTGTACGGCCATACCAGAGGGTTTATTAATAACAATAAGGTACTTATCTTCAAATAGAATTGCGTCTTCTAACTGTTTTACTTTATCTAGCTTTTTAGGCACAAACTCTTCGCGCTCTGCTACTTTTATGGGCGGAATACGCACGACATCATCAAGCTGTAATTTGTAAACTGGCTTAATACGCTTTTTATTAACGCGGACCTCGCCTTTGCGTAAAATTTTATAAACAGCGCTTTTAGGCACCCCTTTTAAATGGGTAATAAGAAAGTTATCAATACGCTGACCCAAATGGTCTTCGTTGATTGTGACAAAAGTTACTTGTAAGCCGGTTTTTTCTGACATTGCCTAATCACTGATTTAAGTAAAATAATTTAGTTGCTAACACGGTTATAATAGTGGGATAATCAGCAGCGCAAATATTTAGTATTTGCAAAATAACAACGGTGCTTTTTAACACATTAAAACATTCGTGATGCACATTCTGGGTAGCCGATCATACAGATCCGAGTTAAGTTTTCCAAAGCTTTTATGCCTACTCAGTTAACACGTGCGCTCAACTAACAGTAATGCGCGTAATATATTACTGATTAAGTTTGAACATGAATTGACATTTAATGTAAAAATAAAAGCAATGAACAAATAATTTGTTTGATAGTGACGACGTAAATACGTTGTTCAGCATTTGCTCACATGTAGTACCGTACAGCAGCTTATTTAGAACTAAAAATCTAGCAAATAAGCGTTTATTAACATTCGGCAGCGAACTTTGCTCGTAAGTGTATAAAAAAATACTCATCGTATTTAAGCAACTTAACGAGCCCTACGCGCCTAACATAAACGTACTAAAAAGATTGATATGACAGGCCAACTTCTGGGTAAAACTTGTAAACGAGCTTAATAGCCGACAGTTTTAGCACCACAAAGAATTTAATAACGTAAGCGTACGTTATTGTTAGCCAGCATTTAAAAAATACTGCGTACACATTACAGAGCGTTCCGTTACAGACCCAGTCGTGAGGCTGCACATTCTAAAAAAGGAACAACTGAACAGGCGAACACGTTTCGTCATGTCAGCGACATAAATAAGTAGAGTAACAATATGAAACGTATGCTAATCAATGCGACGCAGCAAGAAGAAATGCGCGTAGCACTGGTTGACGGCCAGCGCCTATATGATTTAGATATAGAAAGCCCAGGTCACGAACAGAAAAAAGCCAATATTTACAAAGGCAAAATCACACGCATTGAACCCTCTTTAGAAGCGGCATTTGTAGATTACGGCGCCGATCGCCATGGTTTCCTTCCTTTAAAAGAAATTGCCCGTACTTACTTCCCACAAGGTTACACTTTTCATGGTCGCCCTAACATTCGCGACGTGATTAAAGAAGGTCAAGAAGTAATTGTACAAGTAGATAAAGAAGAGCGCGGCCAAAAAGGCGCAGCCCTTACTACTTTTATCAGCGTAGCGGGTAGTTACTTAGTGCTTATGCCAAATAACCCTCGTGCAGGCGGCATTTCTCGTCGTATTGAGGGTGATGAGCGTACCGACCTTAAAGAGGCGTTAAGCCGCTTAGAGTTACCTAAAGGCATGGGGCTAATTGTTCGTACCGCAGGTGTTGGCAAATCATTTGAAGAATTAAATTACGATTTAAAAGCGCTTTTAGTTCATTGGGATGCAATTCAACAAGCAGCCGACAGTGCTAAAGCACCGTTTTTGATTCACCAAGAAAGCAACGTAATTTTCCGCGCAATTCGCGATTATTTACGTCGTGACATTGGCGAAATCTTAATTGATAAACCACGTGTATTTGAAGAAGCTAAAGCGCACATTGAGCGTTTTCGCCCTGACTTTATGAGCCGTGTGAAGCTGTATCAAGGCGACACGCCATTGTTTACGCATTACCAAATTGAAAGCCAAATTGAGTCTGCGTTCCAACGTGAAGTGCGTTTGCCTTCAGGTGGTTCAATTGTAATTGACCCAACAGAAGCGCTTACCTCTATTGATATCAACTCGTCTAAAGCAACTAAAGGCGGTGATATTGAAGAAACAGCACTAAATACCAACTTAGAAGCTGCAGACGAGATTGCCCGTCAATTACGTCTTCGTGACTTAGGTGGCTTAATAGTTATCGACTTTATCGATATGACACCGCCGCGCCATCAACGTGAAGTAGAAAACCGCTTAAAAGATGCGGCTCGCCCAGATCGTGCGCGCGTACAAATTGGTAAAATCTCTCGTTTTGGTTTACTTGAAATGTCGCGCCAGCGTTTGCGCCCATCACTAGGTGAAGCAAGTCAAGGCCCATGCCCACGTTGTAGCGGCCAAGGTACTATTCGCTCTAACGAGTCAATCGCCCTTTCTATTCTGCGTTTAATTGAAGAAGAAGCAATTAAAGACAACACTGCACAAGTAAATGCCCAAGTGCCAGTTGCTGTTGCCGCTTATTTATTAAATGAGCAGCGCAGAAGTGTTCATCGTATTGAAAAGCACCACAAATGTGATGTTGTGATTATTCCTAATCAGCACATGGAAACACCTCACTACGAAGTAATGCGTTTACGTAAAGACGAAACACTGGAAACAGTAAGTTACGATCAAGTAGTTGCACCTGAGCCAGAGTCGTTCGAAATGGCTAAACCAGCAGCTGCGCCTGTACGTGAAGAGCCGATGCTTAAAGGTGTTGTTATGCCTTCAACGCCAGCGCCACAAGCTAAAGTAGACAAACCAGCAGCGCCAGTAGCTGTACCTAAGGTTGAAGGTGGCCTATTGGCTGCTATTGGTAATTGGTTTAAGTCTTTATTTGCTGGTGAAAGCGAAGAAGAAAAGCAAGCAAAAGAAAAAGCTGAGCAAGAAAAGCAACAACAAACGCGTAATAACAATCACCGTGGTAACAGTGACAATCGCCGCCGTAATAACAACCAACGTCGCCGTAATAACTCACGCTCAAAACCTCGTGGTGAACGCCCTAGTGAAGAAGAAGTGAAAACTGATTCTACCGCGAACGAAAGCCAAGAGAAAAACGAGAACCGCAACAAGCGTCGTCGTAATCCTAACTCGCGTAAGCGCAACGATAACCGTAATAACGACAATCGTAATGCAGACAAAGAGCAAGTTAAAACAGACGCTAAAGCGAATGAAACTGAGGCAAAACAAAGTACTGAGCCTAAAGAGCAAAAACCAAAGGTTCGCCGTCAACGTCGTAATGTTCGTAAAAAAGTACGTATTCAAGATGAAAATACTGAGCAAGTAAAAGCATCTGATACGCCTGAGCAAGCGCAGCAAAGCACTGAAACAGCAAAAGTAGAGCAACCTAAAGCGCAAGAACAAGCGCCTACGGCAAAGCAAGCTACAAATGAGCAAAAGTCTGAGCAAACAAAACCTGAACCGGTAAAAGTGCAAGCACCAAAGGCACAAGCTGAGCAAGAAGAAAAGCCAGCAGCTGCAGCGTCAACCGACCAAGCAAACTCTGAAGATGAGCAAGGACAAACACGTACGCGTTCGCGCCGTTCTCCTCGCCACCTTCGCGCTTCGGGTCAGCGTCGTCGCCGCCCTGAGCAAGGTGAAGCTACAGAAGAAAAGTCAGATGAAGCACCTGTATTTGTACCAGTAGCTGACCAAGCTGCGGCAGAGTACGAGGCCGAGCTAAAAGCAAAAGCTGAACAGCCAACCTCAAACGATGCTTCAGAAAATGTTGAGCAAGCGTTAGCTGTAGAAGACTTAGCTAAAGTTGAAGCTGCTCCTAAAGCAGAGCAAACAACAGCAAATGACGATGCAGTGCAAACTGTTGACCCAGAAACAGCGGAAGAGCCAGTTGTTGTTACTGAACAACCTATTTCAGCACCTGAACCTGTTAAATCAGAACCTGAAGTAGCTGAGCAACCAGCAACTCCAGAGCCTGTAAAAGCAGAACCTGAAGTAGCTGAGCAAACAGTAGCTCCAGAGTCTGTAAAGGCAGAACCTGAAGTAGCTGAGCAAGTTGAGACTGTAAGTGCACCTGCAAAAGATGCCAATGCAAAAACGGTTATCACCAAAGGCGCGGCAAGTGCACCAATGGCACAACCGACTCCAGTTGCTGATAGCGACGTAAAGCATACATCAGTTGCTATGGCACACGATAAGCGTGAGCTAGTGCCTGATAGTGGCTTACGTGCAGGTTCAATTAAACCAGCTGGTCGTGCGAGCTCTGCAATGACTAAAACAATGAGCGCTGAGTAACCCTTAGCCTTATTAAAAAGCCGCGCTATGTAAAAATAGCGCGGCTTTTTTGTTTTAATACCTGGCTTGTCCTGAAATGTATTTTCTCAATTGCTCCTCTTTCTCTTCTCTTTGTGCGGTAGATCTTTACTAGCAAAAATAAACAGCTCCGTTGCTTCTCGCGTGAGCAAGCTTCACGCCTACAGCTACATTAGCACCAGCGTGAGCAAGCTTCACGCCTACAGCTACATTAGCACCAGTATAAACTCTATCGTGTGGACGCATAACTTGTTAGCGTGCCGGGCAAAGCCTGTAATAAAGGTTATCCTCGAAGAGGATAAGAGACACTGTGCTTTCGAGCATTAATAAAACTAAATTACAGGCAATAAAAAAGCGCGATATAAATATCGCGCTCTTAAATCTGCTTTAGATCAAATAAGTTTACTCGCTTTTATCTTCCATAAAGCGTTGTAATTGATCTTTTAAGTTAGGCGGAACGCCTTTAATAACCAGTGTATCGGTCGCTTCATTGTAAGTTACACGCTCACCTAAATGTTTACGTTCAAAACTGACACTTACACCGCCTCCTAAGCCTGAAAACTTAACCATACTGGTCACCGTTTTTTTATCGACCGGGAAGGACTCTTCTAAGTCATAGCTTTGCTCTTTACAAAAACTATCGAACGGACTGTCATCGCCCTGAGTGAGTGTTGCCGAAAGCTCACTTACGCTTGCATCTTCACCCGTGGTTACGCAGTCGTTACAGTAATCAAATACTTGCTTACGTAGTTCGTCTTTTTCTGTTTTATCAAATTCCTGCTCAGATAAATAATCTTCAACAGCGCTAAGCATCACTTGGCTTTGTTGTTTAGGGTCTATGCCCTCTTCACACCCTAGAAAGTCTAAGAAAAAGTCTGCTACTTTTCGCCCTGCTCGCCCTTTAATAAACGAGATATAGCGGTTATCGTCAGCTTGTGTGTCCCATGCGGTTAAATCAATACGAGCTGCTAATTGCATGCGCGATATATCTAAGTGGCGCGACGCTGCTAAATCAAGCTCAGAGGTCATGCTGTAGTGCTCTTTTATGTTGATCATGGCAATTAGCATGTAATCAGTAGCCACATACTGATAATGACAAAATACTAAGTAACCCGTTTCGCTAAAGGCGTATTTGTCTAACTCTTCTTTTAAAACAGTGGATGCTTGCTCGGTCATGTGCCAAAAGCCTAGCTCGTCATTGCGATAGCTTTGCATTGCCGATGCGACAACACTGTTTTTATCACCACTGAATGCACAGTAGCCTTTGCCTGGCTTACCATTGTATGCATGATGCAGTTGTTCGATAAAAACAGCGACTTTATCGTTTATCACCATTTCATCGTTTCGTAGGTGAATTTGCGTATCGTCGTCTTTTTTGTCTACATAATGAACGACTAATTTTTTAACGTCTGTTGTCATCTTTGTTTTTCACGCCTCTGGTGTTAAAATACGAGAATATAACTCTTTTATTGAACCAACTGATGCCAATCTTATCAAAATACTCTAATGAAGAAGTAGAACAAATCGTCGATCAGCTCATTGATGTGCTAACGCAACATAATGCGCCGGTTGATTTAAGCCTTATGTGTTTAGGAAATTCTATCACGCATATCCTAAAAGAGCATGTACCTGCAGGGAAAAGACAAGCCGTAACTGAGAACTTTGCTAAAGCACTTGCTCAGTCGGTTAAATAAATTATATGAATTTATCGCAGCACAATCAGTTTTCGTCTAAAGCGAGTCAGTTATTAAGTTGGGGCCACTGGTTCACTTTTGCAAATATTGGTTTAGCGCTTTTTATTAGCCTAAGCTTTTTATTTGCAGATTCACCGCCTACTAGCTTTATGGGCATTACCTATATGTTAGTGACATGGTTAAGCCATACGAGCTTTATCGCTTTTTTAGCATTTGTGCTGACGGTATTTCCTTTAAGCTTAGTGTTTCCTTATCCTCGTCATATCCGCGGTATGGCTGCTGTTATTGCAACACTTGGGGCGTCTATTTTAACGCTTGATGCATATGTATACGTTAATTTGGGCTATCACTTAAGCTCTTCTGCGCTACCGGAAATTATTTCCTTATTGTGGCATCGCCTTACTAGCTCGCCGGCCCTCACTACATTGTTAGCTGGGGGGATTGTTTTACTCATTTTAGGCTTTCAGCTAGTTGTAAGTAACTATACTTGGCAGCACTTAGCACGTTTAAAACAACTTAAATTTGCCCGTTTTGCCAGCTCGTTTTTAGTGCTTTGTTTTGCACTTAGCCACAGTATTCACATTTGGGCAGATGCAAATTTAAAATTTGATATAACAAAGCAAGATAACGTTTTACCATTGTCGTACCCTACGACCGCTAAAAGCTTATTAGCAAAAAATGATTTGCTCGATATTGAAAGCTATAAGCAAGCTCACAATGTTAGAATTAATAACCAAAACGTTAATTATCAAATACCTGCGCCGCTACAAAAATGTGAAGATTACACTGAGCAGCAAGTAGACATTTTTGTATTTGATACCAACGAGCAGTTAAGTCGTTTTGTTGCTAAGCATAAAAACTTACATAAAACAGATCAGTTTTTACAGCCAACACACCATGGCGATAGCTTATTTAGTTTAGTGTATGGCTTACCTTCTTTTTATAAAATGGCTATTTTATCAGAGCAAACCTTACCTGCGTGGCAAAGTCAGCGCAGAAGTATAGAACTTGCTGGCATTGAAAAGCTAAACTTTATAAACGATCAAGCGCATTCAAACAGTGCAATCAAAATCTTTAAAGGTGAAGATAACCCGTCTCCTCGCAGTGACGACACCCATATTTTTGCGTTTAGCTTAGCTAATAATAGTTCGGAAGTAGTTACATCATCGGTGTTATACAGCTCTGATAAGCGAATAGCCAAGGTAGATGGACTTATTCAACCCAGTGACATTATTGCAACCAGTGTAGGCCAATACTTAAACTGTAAGTCTGTGGTTAAACAAACCATGCTAGGTGAAAACCTGTATAAGAAAAAAACAGACACTGGCGTGAATTACTCTCAAGGCGTAGTTATTGCTTACAAAAAAGATAGAATTACACTAATAGATTCAGACGGTAACTATAAAAACATATCTGCCGCTGAAGGTTTTTCTATTGAGCAAAGTCTCGATATCCCGTTTTTAGTACAAAGTATTAAAAAGCTAAAAACCTACACACAATAGCTCTATCCCTTAACCTAGCTTGCTATAACACCAAGCTAGGTTATATTTACTAAACCACAGTAAACGCTCAGGGATGAACACAATGCAAAAACACACACTTTTTTTATGCGCTTTAATGGTATGTTCGCTTTCTTTGCATGCGCAAAATGCCACAACTTACTATAAATGCGTTACACAAAACGGCACTACCTTTTCGCAATTCCCTTGTAACGATAACGCTACCGCCTACACAATTAATACAGTATCTGGAATTAATACTGCACCGGCGCAAAATTACACAAAAGAGCTAAACGCATTAGAGCGTGAACGGATTGTGCTTGATCTGCAAGCTGAGCTGAGAAGTAATACGAATAAATTAGCGATTATAAAACGTAAAAAAGACCGCGCAGAATACAACCAGCAACAGCGCCTTAATCGCATTTTAGATGACGAGGACAAAAAGTTAATTAGCAAAGATATTACCAAGCAATTAAAAATAATAAATAAAGATCATAAAAAGCAAACCACCGAAATTGAAAAGCGCATTAAAAAGTTAGAGAAAAAAATAGCCTCTTACCAATAACCTGGCTTTTGCCATCACACGCAATTATGCATTAAGCTCAAAGTATAAAAACTGAGAATATTTATCTTGGTTTTAATCTAAAAATAACATAACCTTAACAACTATAGAGTTTGAGCTCTAACGTGTATAACGTATCAGCACCACAACAAATATAAAACCGCTGTATTATACCAATCCGCAATAATACTTAATCATTTTTAGGGGCTAAACGTGTCGCTATCTGTGTTAAAAAATTCTCATTTAGAACAACTAAATAGCGAATTTTTTGCCTTGCTATCAACACGCTTTTCCATCCTCAAAATAGATCACTTAATTATGCGGATTGGTACTAAAACGTTATATGCACTTTTTTAAGGAGTGTTTATGCAACCGCGCCATATAGCTGAATTAATTTTAACGGGTTTTAAAAAGCATTATCAGCTGTTTCAAAAAACCACAGCAAAAGCACCGCTTGCTTTTGCAAACCGCGATTGGCAGCATATTAATGAAATTAGTAAACTGCGTATTAGTTATTACGATGACAGAGTAAACGAAACCACTAAAGCATTAAAGCACGCACAGCTAACCGAACAACTAAATGAGCAGCTTTGGCTTGAAGTGAAAAAACTGTACCAACGTTTTTTATGCTTTCATCCCCAAGCTGAACTTGCCGAAACGTTTTATAACTCAGTATTTTGCCGTTTGTACCACAGGCGCTATTTTCATAACGACTTTATATTTGTACAAGCCACATTAAAAGATGCCCCTGCTATTCCTGTTGAGGCAGAGTACCGTAGCTACTTTCCTGTTGTTGATGGTTTAAAGCCCACTATAAAGCGCATTATTGAGCATTTTGATTTTAAAGCCCCGTTTGTAAATTTAGAGCGCGATATACGTTTGCTCGTGAAAGCATTTTACAAGCAAGCGCCCGATACTCATCACCAGCCTTGGCAAATGCGCTTTGATATTTTGCACGCGCCTTTTTATCGTAATAAAGCAGCTTACATAGTCGGCCGAGTGGTCTCTCAAAGTGGTGTGCAGCCCTTTATTATTGCCGTATTACACCATGAAGATAAAGGGTTATACCTCGATGCACTATTAACAAAATCATCGCAAATGCGGGTTATTTTTGGCTTTGCACGCGCTTATTTTATGGTTGAAACCCACGCCCCTTCAGCTATGGTTCGATTTTTAAATCAACTTATGCCAAATAAAACACTCGCAGAGCTATACAATGCCATCGGGTTTCATAAACAAGGTAAGACTGAGTTTTACCGTGAATTTTTGCATCACTTGTCTCACTCAGACGATGACTTTATCATAGCGCCAGGCACACCAGGTATGGTGATGATGGTATTTACGCTGCCCTCTTTTGGCTATGTATTTAAAATCATTAAAGATAAATTTGGCGAAAGTAAACCGTTTGGCCGCGATACCGTACTGAAACGTTATCAACTAGTAAAAAGCCATGATCGGGTTGGCCGCATGGCCGACACCATAGAGTACTCTAACGTTGTGTTTCCTTTGGCACGCTTTGATAGTAATTTACTGGCGCAGCTACATAAAACCATTGGCTCATCGATGGTTATTGAAGGCGACTGGCTTATTATTAAGCACTTATACATTGAAAGGCGCATGACACCGCTAAATTTATTTTTAGAAAACGCCAGTGAAGAAAGTGCTGCCGATGCAATAGAAGAGTACGGCCAAGCACTTAAAGAAATGATTGCGGTAAATATATTCCCAGGCGATATGCTGCTTAAAAACTTTGGGGTAAGCAAACACAAACGCATTATTTTTTATGATTACGATGAAGTTCAATACCTAACAGATATGAACTTTAGGGCCTTACCTAAGGCCAAAAGCTATGACGATTACTTAACTGATGAACAAAGCTACTCGGTTGCACCGCAAGATGTTTTTCCTGAGCAACTGTGTACCTTTGTTATGCCAAACCCAAAATACAAACAGTTTTTGCTCAGTACACATCCCGAGCTTGTTGATGTTAACTATTGGAAGCAAGCTCAGCAAAATATAAAAAAGGGTCATGTTAGTCACATATACCCATACCCGACAGCACAACGCTTTATTCACCACTGGTAAGCGTTAAAGGACACACAATGAACATAAGTAAAATAGATTTAAATTTGCTGGTTTACCTCGACACCCTATTACGGGAGTGTAACGTAACCCGCGCCGCTAACCAGTTAAGCATTACTCAACCAGCTATGAGTAACGGCCTTAAGCGTTTAAGAAACTTGTTTAACGATCCAATTTTGGTACGCACCAGTGAAGGTATGGTGCCTACCGAGCGCGCTATAGAGCTACAACCTGTTATTCGCGGTATTTTAATGACCCTAGAAGAAACCCTTGCGCCAAATCGCGAATTTGAGGCAAGCCAAAGTAAACGTGTATTTAGAATAATGGCCAGTGACTACGCAGCCAGTACCTTAGCGCCAAAGCTTTTAAGTAAACTTCATGAAGAAGCGCCCGATACAACCTTAGATATTCTCACGCCAAGTGATGTAACGTTTCATGATGTTGAAAATGGTAAAGTGGATATGGCCATTAACCGCTTTGAAAATTTACCGCAATCTTTTCATCATAAACGTATTTGGAAAGACAGCTTTTGTTGCTTAGTAAAAGCCGACAACCCAATTATTGAAAACTTTAGCCTAGATAGCTATTTAAAAGCCCGCCATATATGGGTAAGTAAAACCGGCTTTGGGGTTGGCGTAGGTATGGACCCTAAAGATGTACAAAAGCTAGGTTGGGTTGATGAAGCACTTGCCCATTTTGGTAAACACCGAAATATTGCCACGTTTACCCGTAATTACCACGTAGCCATTCATTTAGCCAAAGAGCAAAATTTAGTGGCAACCTTACCCTCAAAGGCTGCCAATATTTACTTAGATGATGCAGGCCTTAAAATTTTAGAGCCGCCATTTCCTATACCGCCTTTTGAGCTTGATATGATTTGGAGCCCTTTACTACATCGCGATGCAAGTCATATTTGGTTGCGTCAAAAAGTAGCCGAGGTGGCGGATGAGCTTAAATAACCTTATTACAAAAGCCATGTAAAATTTGCGAGGTTATTTTACTTTAAATAGCCTTGCAGCTTGAGAAATAATACAAAACTAAATAATTTCAATAGCTTAATATTAAAAATAAAACTGGAATGGCCTTTGCTCTATTTACTATGAAATTTAAATTCATGTATAGAGAGGTCATTATGAATACCCATCAAGGAACCGAAGCAACTCATATTACTGACATCATCCAAGTAATGAACAGTGGCATTGATTTTTATCAAAAAGCGCAAGAGAAAGTTGCAGACCCAGCCATTGGCGCATTATTTCAACGCATGATTGACGCACGAAAAGTAAGTGTTGAGCGCTTACAGCCTTATGCAGTTAACGAAAAAGGTGAGCGTGAAGACGGCTCGTCTTTTGCTGTAGAAGCGCGCAGAGCTTACACAGCGCTACTCACTACGTTTAGCTCTGATAACGATAAAACATACGTTAAAGAGCTTGAAGAAGTAGAAGATAAAACTCTTGAAGAAATTAAAGCAGCCATGGATAAACCACAGCCAGCAGATTGTGAAGCTGCATTAGCTAAAACTTTGCTAACCATGCAAAGTTGCCATACAGAAATGAGCCGCATGCAAAAGCATTAAACGTAACAGCTTAAACTACAACCCAGCTTTTTAGCTGGGTTTTTTATTGACTATTCAAATATAAGTCATGTTGTGAGCAAAACACGGCCCCTTACTCAGCTTCTACTTATTCTGATCATGTTGAAGCAACTATTAGCCCATTCACTCCCTAAAAAACACATTAACAATACAAATAATTAACTTTAATAGAATATTTATTTAACCACACACTATTTTTACTGTGCTAGTTTTAGTAATAGGTACCTGATTCCTTGCTGTGGCGCCGCTGCATTTAATTAACATAAGGTCCAATATGAAAAATAAAACAGCTCAAAATAATGCAGATGTAGATATGACACCAATGTTAGATATCGCATTCATTTTATTGATATTTTTTATTGTAACTACATCATTTATTAAACCTATAGCCATTGAAATACAACGACCTCTTGATAAACCCACCATCAATAAACAAACTAAAAGTGCTACTTTTAGTATTGATGAACATAATGCGGTGTATTTTTCTGGCAGGTTAATAGATTTAGAACAAATTACCAACAATCTTGCTATGTTTGCTGCTAAATACAAAGTAAGCGCTGTACTTATTAAGGCTCACGAAAACAGTAAACATAATACATTAATGAGAGTAATGGATAATATTAAAGAGTATGAAGATTACACTATTAGCTTAATATCTGAATAACGTAGTTATATACATTGATGGTAGACCAAAAAAAGGGCCTCACGGCCCTTTGAACTTAAATAACATAAGGGAGTGTTATTTATTAAAAGCGATATTCTGCACCTACGTAGTAGTATGCACCGTTAAAACCAAATGGTGCAGAGCGGCGAGAGTATTCAAATACACCACCGCTGCTTACAATTGTATTACCGTTAGCATCTACAATAGTGCCCGAACGTGAGTTACCAATGGTGTTTTTATCTGGGTATACGTCAAATAAGTTATTTGCACCAATGTTTACGGATAAATCTTCAGTAACAAAGTAGTTAACCTTAACGTCAGTTAAAATTTCTGCTCCGTAGGTTTGGCGCCCGCCATCTTCTACTGTGTATTCACCAAAGCGGTTAAGTGAAAGGTTTACAGTCCAATCGCCACGCTGGTAAAGCGCACTTAAATTAATACGATCTTCTGGTTGCCACTCTTCAATAATTGAAATTTCTTGATCAGAAAAAACATCTTCTACCGGCACGGTTTCAAGCCCTGAGCCCGATGGCGTAAATAACGACACCACCTCAGTTTCTGTAAAGTTAGCTGCTAAAGTAAAATCAAGCGTGCCGCCTAAGCCCTCGGTATTCCAAGTAGCTACAAAATCAATACCTGAAGTTTCGGTATCAGCACCATTTAAGAAAAACTGACCAGCACCAGCGCCTGAGCTGATTAATGCAGCATCTAGGCTTGAAGAAAGCCCTTTGCCTAAACGGTTACTAATTACTATGCGGTCGTCAATATCAATTGAATAGTAATCTACCGTTACATTAATGTTGTCTGTTACGTTGTAGACAATACCTAAGCTGCGGTTTTGCGATTTTTCTTCTTTAAGTTTTGGAATACCTAAACTTTGCGCAAGGGTTGAATCGTTTCTGAATGTGCCTACCTCTTCGGCAACAAGCGAGCCGTCTTCAGCTACAACGAACTGTGTACTAATGTTGTTAAAGTATAGTTGCTGCATAGAAGGTGCTCTAAAGCCTGAGCTTAATGCACCACGCAGTGACACATCATCAGTAATTGCCCAGTTACCCGCAAGCTTAAAGTTTACCGTATCGCCAAAGCCTTTGTAATTATCGTAACGCAGTGCGCCTGATAAAATGACATCTTCAATTAGGTAGGTTTCTGCATCAAGGTAAAACGAAATTACATCGCGCGACTCATCAACCGATGACGCCGGTGAAGAACCACCAAAACCTTGCGTGCCGCCGGAGGCATCTTCAGAGCCTACACCGCCACTTAAACCACTATAAATACTTACCCCATCAAGGGTGTCGTAATCACGATAAGCATATTCGCTGCCCTCTAAAATGCGGTATTCATCGGTACGAATTTCGGCGCCCATAGCCAGTGAGTAGTCATCAAAGTTTTGGGTAAAGTCGATATTAATAGTTTGCAGTGATAGCTCCATGCCATAGGCATAAGCTTCACGCGGGATGGTGCTGCGAATATCAGCGGCACTTAAACCTTGCTCGTAACGTAAAAAGTTAGCGTACGAGGCGTTAATAGTATCGCTTGTTGTGTAATCAATGCTGTTTTCACCGTAGGTGTACGATACATCTAAGCTCGCGTCGTTATCAAAATCGGTTTTGTAGCCAAAGTTGTAAGAAATATCATCAATGGTGGTATTAATTTTAGGTAAAAAGCCCAGCGGGATAGTTGCATCGTTATCTTGTAAAACCGGGTTACCACCTGCATTTGCATTATGGCGGAAAAACGCTGCTGATTCGTTATCGCGCGTTGAATATGTAATAAAGCCGTAAAGCTCGCCATCACCCAATTCATAACCGGTATTAACAGTTAAGCCAAACTGCTGCGAGTCAGCATCACCAATTCTAAAGGTATCTCTATCTGCGGTCAGTTCACGTGGATCGCCTGCTAATAATGTACCGTCGCTAAGCTCCGTACAGCCATAAAACTGACACGAGCCGTGCAAACCTGCGCGGTTAGTAGGCGAGCGATCGCGGTAGTTAAGTGTGGCATTTAAGTAGCCGCTATCGCCTAGGGCAAATCCTTTATTAAAATCTACATTTACGGTTTCGCCATCGCCCTCTGAGTACTCGCCGTAATTAATTGCAGCCTTGCCGCCTTCGCTGCCATCTTTTAGTACAATATTAATAACACCGGCAATTGCATCTGAGCCGTATTGCGCTGCTGCACCGTCTCGTAATACTTCTATACGTTTAATAGCAGAGGCTGGAATAGCGTTCATATCGGTACCTGCGGTACCACGTCCTACTGAGGTATTGATATGAATAATACTTGCCTGATGGCGGCGCTTACCATTAATTAGCACTAATGTTTGGTCAGGCCCTAAGCCACGCAGTGTTGCAGGTCGTAAGGCATCAGTGCCATCACTGATTGACGAGCTTGAAAAGTTAAATGAAGGCGCAATAGATTGCAACATACGGCCAACTTCAGTCTGGCCTGTGTTTTCAAGTGCTTCAGCACTTAAAATATCAACGGGTACGGGTAAGTCTTCTACTGAGCGCCCTGCTACGCGGCTACCTACAATAGCAATTTTTTCTATTTTCTCTTGTGCAACATCCTCTGCTGCATTCACACCGTGTGAATTTGCTGCAAGTAATGCTGGTAATACAGCTGCACTAACCCCTGAAAGCTTCATCATGTTGTTATCTTTCCTATTGATTTGTTTGAGTTTTATACTCAGTAAACCATTTTGATCAACAACCGCATCGAGCTCGGTCCCAGTTAATAATGCTTGCAGTGCATCTAGTTGGGTATAAAAACCATAAACCGAATTTGCTTGATAATTTTTTGCCAACTCATAAGAAAACATCACAGTTTGCTCTGTTTGTTTAGCAAATTCTATTAAGGCTTTGTCTGCTCGCTGCGCTTGAATATCAAATTGCACCATTTGCCCAGTGGTCTGTGTTGCCCCTTGCACACTCATGCTAAAAATAGCTGGAGCAAGTACACTTAAACCACTTATTAAGTGCGTTTGGTTACTGCGCAATTTATATAAACAGCTGACAAACAAAATTCCTCTATAGTTTTTTATCTTTTTTTTAAAGTTTTTTTTACTAATAACATTTAATGATGCAACTTCACCTAACATTTGTTTGATATGCATAACATTTCTTATGATTTAGTTTGCTGTGTTAGGCTTACAATATGTTCACCTAAACGCTTATGCTCAATTGCAAAATTAGTTTGTAGACTCTCAAGCAGCCCTTCAACGTCACCTGCTTTAAACACACCTGCCACTTTTATGTTGGCAAGGCCAGCGCTTGAAAGCTCAAAACGTGTAGAGGTGTAGCGGCTCACTTCATTTAACGCATCACTTAAATGCTCACCATTAAAAATTAACATGCCATTTTGCCATGCTAAATCACGCTGTACGTCATCCACTGAAAGCTGCGTAATAGGCTTGGTAATACTTTGTTCTATAATTGCTTTTTCGCCTGAGATAACAATATTAGCATTAATATTTCGTATTTTTTTAGCGTTATTGTCGGCCAATTGGTAGTCTTTAAAATCGTTAGCACTGACTGCAACACTTGGGTCGGTGATCATCACTTTGCCTTCAGTTACTACCAGCTCTAAATCAGAGGAAGTATTACGCTGCACATTAAATACAGTGCCCAAGGCGGTAAAGCTTTTATCGCCAGCCATTACACTAAATGGACGCGATGGATCTTTTGCTACATTAAAACGCCCTTCGCCTTTGCTAAGCAACAACTGCCGGCGACCTTTACTGTAAGCTACCTCTAACAGGCTATTGGTGTTTAATTGCACAATAGTGCCGTCTGGTAGCACATACGTGGCTTGCTCGCCCACCTTGGTAGTATAAATTTTGGTGTAATTTATTTTAGCCAGCTCTTCGTTGTAGCCGTTTTCTAGGTTAATTAATAAGTAACTACACACCATTAATGCTGCAAATAAGCTTGCGGCAATAGCACTTGAAAACGCCCAATGTTTTTTCTGCGGTTTAGTATTTTTATGTGGAAACAAACTGCTTAATTCGTTCAGTACGGCCAATTCATCCCACAGTTGCGCAAGTTCGTATATGGCATCTTGATGGGCGGTACTTTGCATCATCCACAGCTTAAATTGCTCTTTTTCATTTTCGCTTAAGCCTCTGTCAATTGCGCTGATCCACTGGCAAGCTTTTTCTAAAATTAAATCTTTTGAGGTAAATTGATGAACATTACTCATTTTGCCGCCCTCTCAATAGATAGAGCCGGATTACAGGCAGAATTTTTTGCCGAAGATTGATTATGATTTTGTTCATGTTCTTTCATGTATAACATGGTTTGTAATAAACCTTTGGCAATGTGTTTTTCTACTGTGCTTTCGCTTAATTGCATGTGCTGGGCGATTTCTTTTTGGCTCATACCGTAAACTTTTTTAAATATAAAACATTTACGGGTAGAAGAATTTAGTTGATCCGTTGCTCTACAAAAAAGTAAAAAACGCTCTTTTGAAGTGTATTCATCCTCAAGCTGTGAGGATTTAAGCAGCGGGGGTAATTCTGCATCGTGCTCTAACGAGTCACTAAACTTGTTATCCCACTTGGCTATATGATTAAGCGCTAAGTGTTTTGCTGTTTTAAGCATGTAGCTGCGCCTAAACTGAATATCTTGTTTTAAATCAGCTTCGTAGCTTTTAATAAAGGTTTCTTGCACAATGTCTTCTACGTCATCGGGCTGTACAATACGCGACACAAAGCGTTTTAACTGCTTAGTGATATCAACAAACGTTGATGTCATATTTACTTTGGTAGTCATCCTTAACATAGGCCTATTGTTGTTTTTATTACCGATAGATTACGAGTTTTTGGCATAAAAACAAGCGTAAATGTTAATTTGCCGTTGTTTAGGTAGGTTTTGAGTAAACAGGAGTTCAAATGAGTAAATTATTAGATTATATAAGGCTCAGCTTTTTTGCAGCTGGTTTACTATTAGGGGTACAAATACCCGCATTAGTCAGCGATTACGGCCACGCTTTGCAGGCACATTTAATTGAAGCGAATACCGCATTAGCCCCGTTTCAAAAAGATGCTCAAAACTACTTTAATAACGATTTAAACAAGCTAATTACACACTATGAAAACAGTGGCGATGCTATTATTGGTAAAGGCGCTGATCACATTAGCACCCTAAAAAATCGGCAGCAATCCTTACAAGCGGCAGTTAATAAGTTTAACCAATCACCCTATATATTTACTTTAACCAGTGATTTTCTCACCATTAAAAAGCAAGTATGGCAACGCTTTGAAGGGCAAATAGTGTTAAAAAAGGACTCCATAATAGCAGCGCTTGTTTGCGCCATTATTATTGCAATTTTTGCTGAGTTTATTGGCTTTGTAACCTTGTTCATTATTAAGCGCGGGTATACCCGCTTATTCATAACTGGCAAATAAAGACTTCATAAACTCATAAAACACCTCGGTTTTACGGGTTGTTAAGCTATTTTGAGGGCGTAAAAACCACACGGGTGCGTCGCTTTGTGCCATTACTTTGGGCATAACCTCTACTAAATTACCCGCATTTAGTTCATCGTTTATGGCTATTTTGGATTTAATGGCTATGCCATGCCCTGCAATCGCTGCCTGCGTCATGTTATCGGAATTGGAAATAGTAAAGCGCGTTTTAGCATTAAACGTGTGTATTTTTTTATTTTCATCATACAGCTTTAACTGCCTTTGCCAGGGCAAACACACCCAGTAGTGTGCGCTCAGTTCGCTTAGTGTACTAGGCATACCATGCTTTTTTATATAACTTGGCGCTGCACATAAAATACGAGAGTTATTTACAATCTTACGAGAAAGTAGGCCAGAGTCGGTTAATTGCCCTACTCTAATTGCCACATCTTGTGCATCATCAACCACATTGACAAAATGATCGGTAATTAAAAAGTCGAGTTTTAGTTCTGGGTATTGGCTTTCAAACTCGGTCAGTTTTGGCATAACATACTTTGAAAAAACCCACGGTGGCATTGTCACACGTAATAACCCGCTGACCGATGAGCTTCGTGCGCCAATGCTATGCTCTGCATCGTGCAGCGCTTCTATAATTGCCCCTACGCGTTGATAAAATAGCTCTCCGGCAGGCGATAACCTTACTCGCCGGCTATCTCTAAACACTAATACGGTGGAGAGCTCGCGCTCTAACTTGCTTAATCTGTGGCTAACTGTAGCAGGCGATAATCGTTGCTCACGCGCAGCAGCAAGTACCCCTTTATTTTCTACCACGGCAATAAATGTTTCTAGATCACTTAAATTATACATACAGTAGGTTAAATAATTTTTAATGTTTAATATTTTCGAATGAAGCTTTCACTTTTGCAATATATATTTAAATAACTAGAACACTCATAATCGTCGTAAAGTTATATTCGGGATTTATCAATGAGTTTAAAAGCGCAGATTGATGCATATAATGTGCAAAAAGAAGCCAAATTACCGGCTGATGTTTTAGCCTTAATGGACAAAACGAATGAAGAGCTTATTGCTCAGCACATTAAAAATAACGCCTTACAAGTAGGCGCTAAAGTAAGTAACTTTAATTTAAGTAACCATAACGGCGAAACTATTGAGCTTACTGACTTACTAAATAAAGGCCCAGTAATTATTAGTTTTTACCGCGGCGGGTGGTGCCCATATTGTAACTTAGAGCTAAAAGCACTAAATAACTACTTGCCACAATTTAAAACACAAAGTGCTCAGCTCATTGCTATATCGCCACAACTACCTGACGAAACACTTTCTACTGCGCAAAAAAATGCTCTTGAATTTGATGTACTCTCGGATGTAAGTAATAAAGTGGCTGATCAATTTGGCTTACTGTTTACACTAGATGAGCGTATTCAAGCACTTTATACGCAATTTGGTATTGATTTTGAAAAATATTACGGCGATAAAAGCTATAAATTACCTTTACCAGCAACCTATGTAATTAACCAAAAAGGCATAATTACTTATGCCTTTTTAAACGAAGACTACACCCTACGCGCAGAGCCTGCAGATGTAATGGCCGCCCTTGAATCGGAGCACAAATAATGTCTATTTTAAAATCGTTAAAAACACTTACCCTATCACTACTTATAGGTAGCAGTGTAGTTTCTGGTTTAGCACAAGCTGATGAAAAACCTACACAGGTAAAACCTAAAGTACTTATTTTTGATGTAAACGAAACACTCCTTGATTTAACCTCAATGCGCACTTCTATTGGTAAAGCGCTGGGTGGGCGTGAAGATTTATTACCACTGTGGTTCTCGACCATGTTGCATCATTCACTCGTTGATACTGTAAGTGGCAATTACCATGATTTTGGTCAAATAGGGGTTGCTTCGTTACTTATGGTCGCTAAGAATAACAATATTGATATAACCAGCGAACAAGCAAAAACAGCCATTGTTACCCCGCTTTTAACCCTGCCACCTCATAAAGATGTGAAAGAAGGACTGGCAAAACTCAAAGCACAGGGCTATAAGTTAGTAAGTCTGACAAATTCTTCAAACAAAGGCGTTAAAGCCCAGTTTGAGAGCGCTGGATTAATGTCGTTCTTTGATGAGCGCTACAGCATTGAAGATATTAAAATTTATAAACCAGACTTACGTGCCTACGAGTGGGTGTTAACTAAATTAAATGTAAAAGCAAATGAAGCAATGATGGTCGCGGCGCACGGTTGGGATGTAGCAGGTGCAAAAGAAGCCGGCTTACAAACAACCTTTATAGCCCGCCCAGGTAAAACACTTTACCCACTGGCTAAAAAACCAGACCATGTTGTGAAAGATTTACATGAATTAGCCGCTCTACTTAAATAAGCACGCCCAGCGCTAATTAATCAATACCCAAGCGGACAATGTCAGGATGACGTTGGCCGCTTTTTTATTACTAAAAACCACGTATAAACAAAGTATTTAGCATTTTTATCTGCTAGCAATTTACTCCCCACAACGCTACTATTTAATGAATACGCAGTGGAGATAATTATGAACAGTCAAAGATTAAGCGAATTTGAAGAATACTTTCAAATAAATGAAAGTATTCGAGTAAACTTATTTGCTGTAGAAAATCAGTTAGTGCCGCAATCTGAACTCGCGCTTGAAGACGACATACCTCCTCTATTTAAGCTAGCTAACGAAGTCAGTGAGCTTGAACAGGCATCTTTAAGGCCCCTGAGAAACTTAGGCGATTTAGCACAAGAGCTGGCGGCTTTTTTACAAGCACAGTCTCGTAAAATTGATTTAATAATGAGCCACATTTTAGCCTCAGAGCAAGCTCAAGATAACGCCATCCAGTGTGATAGCTACGGTGGAGGCGGCATACGCTTTACTTCGCCGGATGTATACGCAATAGGCCAATCATTTAGAACAAAGCTATTTTTGCACCACGAAGCCTCAGCCGTTTACTGCTATACAGAAGTTGTTGCCATTGAAAAACAAGACAACGAACATTACCAATACACATTACTGTTTACTGCAATAAGAACCACAGACCAAGAATTAGTTGTAAGAGCCAGCTTGCACGCACAAACACGCCAGCTAAAAAAACGCCAAGAACTTGAACAAATTGGCGATGATACAAGCAGCGATAAATAGCTGACATATGCATGTAAAATGCTAAACTAGCGCCACCGTAATTTGTATCAAAACTTCATGAACTTTAGACTTTTACCTGAATGGGCTGAGCAAGACGCCGTTATGCTAACCTGGCCCCATGCACAAACTGACTGGGCTGATACGCTTGAACGCGTAGAGCCTGTTTATGTTGAGCTTGCAACGCATATCACAGCCGTGCAACAACTTGTTATTGTTGCTCATAACACGGCACTTAAAAGCCACATTACTGCCTTGCTAACAAAAGCGAATATAAACTTAAGCAAAGTGTACTTTGTTGTTACGCCAACAAACGATACGTGGGCGCGCGATCACGGCCCTATTACCTGTGCAAATATTAACGACTCTCGGCAACTTAAAATTTACGATTTTACCTTTAATGGCTGGGGTAATAAGTTCGAAAGTACCCTCGATAATAAAATTAACGCAGTACTGGTAAACAAGCTGAGTAATTCAAACACTGAGTACCAAGCCCTTGATATAGTACTTGAAGGCGGCGGTATTGAAATTAACGAACACGGTGTATTGCTTACAACCAGCGAATGTTTACTGAATAAAAATCGTAACCCAGATTTATCATCAGGCGATATTGAGTCAATTTTAAAAACGCATTTAGGCGCAACTGACTTTTTATGGGTAGATCATGGCTATCTAGCCGGTGATGATACCGACAGCCACATTGACACACTGGTACGCTTTGCGCCAAATAATACACTTGTATATGTTAAGTGCGATACGAAAGAAGATGAGCACTTTAACGCATTAGATGCGATGGAAAAACAGCTGCAAAGCTTTAAAACGCAAAATAATACCCCATATACATTAATTGATTTGCCGTGGCCAAAACCGGTGTTTGATGATGATAACACCCGATTACCGGCAACGTACGCAAATTACTTGATTATCAATAATACGGTTTTAGTTCCTACGTATAACGATGACAATGACGCACTAGCACTAGCGCAAGTTCAAAAAGCGTACCCAACGCACACTATTATTGGCGTTAATTGCCTACCTATTATTGAACAATTTGGTAGTTTGCATTGCATTACTATGCAATTACCTCGTGGATTTTTAGCTGGAGCAGCACAATGACAAGCCCTGCAAAATTAACCGTTGCCCTAGTGCAACAAACTAACAGTGATAATGCCGAGCAAAATATGGCTAAGTCGATTGCTGGCATTCGTGATGCTGCTAAGCAAGGCGCACAACTTGTGGTTTTACAAGAGCTGCATCGTAGTCTGTACTTTTGCCAAACAGAAGATGTTGATGTATTTGACCTAGCCGAAACAATTCCGGGCCCAAGCTCAAATACATTGGGTGAGCTTGCCAAGGAGCTTGGTATCGTTATTGTGGCTTCACTATTTGAAAAACGTGCCACTGGGCTTTATCACAATACTGCGGTTGTACTTGAAAAAGACGGCACCATTGCGGGTAAGTACCGTAAAATGCATATTCCTGATGACCCAGGCTTTTACGAAAAATTTTACTTTACCCCAGGCGATTTAGGTTTTGAGCCAATTCAAACCTCAGTAGGTAAATTAGGTGTATTAGTATGCTGGGATCAATGGTTCCCAGAGGCGGCGCGTTTAATGGCTATGGCCGGCGCTGAGATATTAATTTACCCAACCGCAATTGGCTGGGATCCACGTGATGATAACGCAGAGCAAACACGCCAAAAAGACGCGTGGGTAATAAGCCAACGTGCGCATGCGGTTGCCAACGGCGTACCCGTTATTAGCTGTAACCGTGTAGGCCACGAAAATGACCCGAGCGGACAAAGTAAAGGTATACAATTTTGGGGTAACTCATTTATTGCCGGCCCACAAGGCGAAATGCTCTCAGAGGCAAACAATTCCGATGAGCAAATTTTAGTCGTAGAACTTGATCAAAAAGCCTCAGAAAACGTAAGACGTATATGGCCATACTTACGCGACCGCAGAATTGATCACTATCAAGACTTAACAAAAATTTACCGAGACTAAATAACTGCATGGCGTTTGTGAGCAAACGCCACTAAAAAATGGAGCACTAAATGGCGTTTGAGCAATGGGCAGCCTTGCCGTGGGTAAAATCTCAAAAAGATAAAATTCAATGGGGGCAGTTAACTGGCAGTGCATTAAGTATAGCCATTGCAGAAGGTGTAAAACAGCAAAACGATTTAGTGCTTATAGTAACACCAGATACGCCAAGCGCATTACGACTTGAAACCGAACTCGAATACTTACTCCCCGATAACCCGGTAATGGTATTTCCTGATTGGGAAACCTTACCGTATGACCATTTTTCTCCACACCAAGATATTATTTCAGCCCGTTTAGCCACACTTAATACGTTAAAAAACGAGCAACAAAGCGTGCTTATAGTGCCTGTATCTACCTTAATGTTACGTACTGCGCCCGCATCGTTTATTTATGGCTCTACCCTTAATTTTAAAGTAGGCGATAAGCTCGACACTCATAACTTGCGTAGTAATTTAGAACAAGCAGGCTACTTAAACGTACAGCAGGTAATGGAACACGGCGAATACGCGATACGTGGCTCTATTGTTGATTTGTACCCGATGGGCAGTGTACACCCCTTTAGGCTCGACTTTTTTGATGATGAACTCGACTCTATTCGCTTATTTGACGTTGAAACCCAGCGATCAGATGAAAAAGTAGATAAGATTGAGTTACTTCCCGCGCATGAATTTCCAACCAACGAAGCAGACGTTGAGCGTTTTAGAATAAATTATCGCGATAAATTTGGTGCCAGCTCAGAGCAAGACTCTGTTTATATGCAAGTAAGCAAAGGTACGTGGCCTGCCGGTATTGAATACTACATGCCGCTGTTTTTTGAAAAGCTGGCCACCATTTTTGATTACTTGCCAAACACCACTACGGTTATGCAATTAGGTGATTTAGAACACGCCGCAGATACCTTTTGGCACGATGTAAACGTACGCTACGAAAACCGTAGAGTAGATCCGCTGCGCCCACTGCTGGCGCCGAGCGAGTTGTATCAACCTATTAATGAGTTGTTTTCTAATTTAGGTAAGTTTGCACGAATACGTTTATCGCAAGCTAAATTATCCACTAAAGCGGGTAATAAAAACTTAAATGTGAGCGAGCTTCCCGCAGTAAGAATCGATCATAAACAACACGAACCCTACGGGGCATTTATTAACTATGTGGCAGAGCAAAAAAAGAAAAAAAGCCGCATTTTATTAAGTGTTGAGTCTGATGGTCGCCGCGAGTCTTTATTAAGCGTACTTAAGCCAAGTGGGTTAAAGTTTAAAGAATTTGAAAGCTTACAGCAATTTACACAAAGCCAAAGCGATGTAGGCTTAATTGTAAGCCCTCTTGAGCAAAGTGTTGTACTGGGTACAAAACCTAGCCTTTCTATTATTACCGAGCAAGAGCTATTAGGTATTAAGGTGTCGCAACGTAGGCGCCGTAAACATAAATACGAAGCAAGCCAAGATGCGCTAATTCGCAACTTAGCCGAGCTTAAAGAGGGCCAACCAATTGTTCACCTTGATCACGGTGTTGGCCGCTATCAAGGCCTGCAAACAATTGACGCAGCAGGTGTAATCACTGAGTTTGTTACCATCACCTATGCTGGTGAGGCAAAGCTGTATGTGCCGGTATCGGCACTGCATATGCTAAGCCGTTATTCTGGCGGTGAAGAAGCAAGCGCCCCGCTTCACAAACTTGGCTCAGATGCCTGGGAAAAAGCCAAAAAACGCGCCGCCGAAAAAGTACGCGACGTGGCCGCAGAGCTATTAGATATTTACGCACAGCGCCAAGCAAAACCAGGTAATAAATTTGCACTCGATGGGCAAAGTTATCGCCAATTTAGCGACAGCTTCCCATTTGAAGAAACGGACGATCAGCGTAATGCTATTGAAGCCGTTCTTGGCGATATGCAATCAAAACTTGCTATGGACCGTTTAGTGTGTGGTGATGTTGGTTTTGGTAAAACAGAAGTAGCTATGCGCGCCGCATTTGTAGCGGTTAACGACAACAAACAAGTCGCTGTGCTGGTACCAACCACATTACTTGCTCAGCAACACTATGAAAACTTTAAAGACCGTTTTGCCGACTTCCCAATTGAAGTGGGTGTGTTGTCGCGTTTTAATTCAACTAAAGAGCAAAAAGACACGCTCGAAAAAATGGCCGACGGTAAGCTAGATATCGTTATTGGCACGCATAAATTAATTCAGCAAGATATTAAGTTTAACGACTTAGGTTTACTGATTGTTGATGAAGAGCATCGCTTTGGCGTGCGCCAAAAAGAAAAAATAAAATCATTGCGCGCTGATGTAGATATTTTAACACTGACTGCAACGCCTATTCCGCGTACATTAAACATGGCGATGAGCGGTATGCGTGATTTATCTATTATTGCCACCCCACCGGCTAAGCGTTTAGCAGTTAAAACCTTTGTACGCCAGCGCGACAGCGACTTAATACGTGAAGCGATACTGCGTGAAATTAAACGCGGCGGCCAAGTGTACTTTTTGCATAACAATGTTGAGACAATTGAGCGAGTATCACAAGAGATCAGCGAATGGGTGCCTGAGGCCAGTGTCACCTCTGCTCATGGGCAAATGCGCGAGCAAGAGCTTGAGCAAATAATGACTGATTTTTATCATCAAAAATACAATGTATTGGTATGTACCACCATTATTGAAACTGGTATTGATGTGCCTACCGCTAATACAATTATTATGGACAGGGCCGATAAACTTGGTCTTGCGCAATTACACCAATTACGCGGCCGTGTTGGACGAAGCCACCATCAAGCGTATGCGTATCTATTAACTGGTGATGCTAAAGCACTTTCTAAAGATGCCACTAAACGCTTACAAGCCATTGAGTCACTTGAAGATTTAGGCGCAGGTTTTGCTCTTGCAACACATGATTTAGAAATACGTGGTGCGGGTGAACTATTAGGCGATGATCAATCAGGGCAAATGCAAACCATTGGCTTTAGTTTGTATATGGAAATGCTAGAGCAGGCAGTTAATGCCCTTAAAAATGGCAAAGAGCCAACGCTTGAGAACTTGCTGCAGCAACAAACAGACGTTGATTTAAAACTCCCTGCTTTATTACCTGATGATTACATACATGATGTTAATGCGCGTTTAGGTATGTACAAGCGCATAGCAAGTTGTGCTAACCTTGCCGATATGGACGAATTACAAGTAGAGCTAATAGACCGATTTGGTTTATTACCTGATGCCACTAAAAACCTATTCAGTTTGCAGCGACTAAAAATGCGTGCCAGCGATTTAGGCATTACAAAAATAGAGGCAAACCCTAAAGGAGGCTACTTTGAGTTTAGTCAAAATACCAAGGTTAATCCTAGCTTCATCATAGGCTTGATACAAAGTGCACCCCATGTGTACAAAATGGATGGCGCAAACAAATTGCGCTTTGCAATTAATGAGGTAAACCCTCGTGAACGCTTAAAAATGGTCACTGCAATGATTGCAGATTTCGAAAAAAAGGTTAGCCATTAATGTTGCTAAAAAAATCGCTTATCGTGCTATGTTGCTTATTTAGCAGCACCGCACTTGCAGAACGTTGGTTTGAAGTAGAAGTGCTGATATTTAAACAGCGCCCTGCACCCTATTTACAAGAAGACTTTAGCTTAAAACACGAACCCATTAAGGCTAAAAATACCTTAGAGTTACTTACTCCTTTATACACAGAGCAAGCAATGCAAGCGTGTATAGATGGCGATAGTCGTTTTCAAAAACGCACCTTTACCGATTCTTTAGTTAATGCCAACCCGCAATCGGGTGTGTGTGATAACAGTATCGACTTTATGCAAAGTTACGACGAGCTACCTGTAACGCCATTAGCACCGCCGCAAGATACAATGGATGAGCCTTACCTACTGGCTCCCGAACAATTACAATTTAACGCTCAACGCCGAGAGCTTGACCGCAAAGGTTTATCACCCCTGCTGCACACAGGCTGGCGTTTTGAAGGGGCAAGTAAATCGCGCGCGCCAAGCGTACACTTAATTTCTGGGGAGCATATAAAGCGCGATGTTAACACCACGCCAAATTATGCAAACCCCGACTTTATTAGCCTTGTTCAAAGTAAACCACAACTGTTTGAGACCTCTGAACAACCCCTAAGCTATTGGGAACTAGATGGTTTATTTAAAATACATTTACGCCACTACCTATACATCACCGCGGACTTTGATGTAAACGAAAAACTACCCAATGGGGATATTGAATCAGCCCGCTTTTCACAATTTAAACGTGTAATTAGTGGTGAAATCCATTACTTTGATCATCCTCGTATGGGCATGATTGTACAAATACGAAAGTATAAACACTAAATCAATAGGACATAACAATGAAAAAACTCCTGATCATCGCAGCAACGTTAAGCCTGGCAGCTTGTTCAAAAGTAAGCCTAGAAAACTACGAAAAAATTGAAGTTGGCATGGATAAAGCTGAAGTTGAAGCTATTTTAGGCTCGGCTGATAACTGTGTAGAAAAAACGCTGCATACTAATTGTGTATGGGGCGATGAGTCTAAAAACATTGAAATTACACTCGTTTCAGACAAGGTAACTATTTATTCTAAGCACGGTATTACACAATAACGCTAACGCCTATATTTACGTTTTTAAAAAGGGATAGCCGTTGCCATCCCTTTTTATTTTTTAGAGTAAATGAGTTCAATATTCACTATTTTACTGCGATTGAGGGTTATTTTGTAACGCTGGTATAAGGTTCTCTCTTCGTCTTTTAATACCATCACCAAATTAAGCTGATAGCGCCTTTCGACCGCTTGCTTAGATATTTTATTGCCATCTAAATGATACAACTTACCTTCACCACGTTTTAAATACCGTGCAAAGGGCGCCAAATTAAAACGCATACTTTGTTGAAGCGTGTCGTAGCCAGGTAAAAATTCTTTAGCAGACACACGCGTTTCACTAGCAAAGTGAAGCCACTGCGCGGCTAGCTTATTTTGCTGACGCCTTTTTGAAAATATTGTTTTTACTTCGCTAGGAATTTTTTTAAAACGCATGTACTCAAGCCACACAAACTGACTTGCAACGCGGTCTTTAGTAATGCTGTTTTTAAATACAAACCGCCATTTAGGGCGCCCCCGCACAATAGCGCGCCAAATTACCCGTGTAATGTCTTCTTTAAATATTTCACGTAGCCCGTAAATTACCCCTAATATTAAAATAAGCGTGGCGGTAACTTCGGTAAAGGTTGAGCGCGCATTTAGTATAACCACCATCACAAATGCCATAATTACCGCTGTTACCGTGCCTTTAACTAAACGTTTTAGGTAACTATTTAAGTAACGTGTATTACGATGCAAAATAACGCCGTGCTCTATAAGGCGCTGCAGTAAGCGCATTTTATTCGTGATTCGGTTCCCATCTTGCAACGTGGTTTCTGAATTGTAATTTTGCTCAAACCGGTATGTATTTTCGTTTTTACAAAATTGCAGTAAGTCGTTGCGCTCTTTAGCAAAGTCACTACTGCGTGGGCCTTCATCTAGTAGTTTTAAAAACGACTGCTCAACATGCCAACTTAAATAGTTATCGGCATTGGTGTAAAACGGCACCAGCTTTTCATCATCGGGGGTATATCTGCGCAGCTTTTTTAACAGCCCTTCACTTTGCTCAAACAGCTCTTGTGCGCGGGCGTAAAAAGCCTCTACCTCTTGAATTTTTAACGCATCTTTAATATCAGCATCAAGCGCTAAGCGCACCTGATAACAGTACAAATTTAGGTTTTGGCGGTAATCTTGTTGCTCACCTTTGTTTTTACTAACAAAGCGGCTACGCACTAAGGGTAAGTGTATGTTGTTAGCGTTATAAGCTAAGTGCGATTTAAAGTGGTTATTAAAATAAGACTCTTCACTGAGGGTTTGTACGTTTATACCCATTTCATTGGGGATAGAAAAATACAGGTCGATACGCTGCTCAGAGCGAGGGGTAAGCTCTGGCTCTATGACAAAAGATAAATTTTCGTCTTGTTTTATCAAACAACTCTCCTTTTATTGAGTGTATAAGTGTACTGGTCTCCTTAATTTTGTTCAATAAAAAAGGCCCAGTAAACACTGAGCCTTAATACGATTAATGTGCTAATTAAAACTTGTAGTTAACACTGGCAAACACACGAGAACCCACTACGTCATAAATTTCTGGAACAGTGCCCATATCATTACCACCTAGTACTTCTTCTGGCTCTTTGTCAAAGATATTGTTCATACCACCAGTAACACGAAGTGCATCATTAATGTTATAACTCATTGAGATATCATGATATATAACGTTATCAGTGCTAAATGACTCACCGTAGTAATCACCATCCATACCACGTATAAAGCGTGCATTATAAAGAACATTAAATGCATCGGTAATATCATAGCTTACAGAAAGGTTAGACTTTATCTTAGAGTAGCCACCAACATTACCATCAATAGTGCCTGTGTAGTCAATATCATCTTGCTCAAACTCGATAAGGTAGGTCGTATCTAAGTTAATACGGTAATTATCGGCTGAGTAGCTAATATTCCAGTCAACACCTGACGTCTCTTGTGCGCCTACATTTGTAAGTGCTGAGCTTAAGTCAGATAAATCACCCGATGATGTAATATTTACTGAAGCACAAGACTCTGCATCACCTGCAAAACAGTTGTTCATTTCATTTTGAACATCAAGACGGGTAATAGCATTAGTAATATCAAACTTCCAGTAATCTAGAGTCGTTGATAAACCATCTGTTATTTCCCATACAGTACCAAACGTAAATGAGCGGCTCTCTTCTGCCTGAAGATCTGGATCACTTGTGTAGTTAACCAAAATCTGAGCATCTTGCTCATTGCCCCATGGATCTGCAAGGTAATCATATGATCCTGAGTTACCACCAAATAACTCAGCTACATTTGGTGCTCTGAAACCTGTTGCAAGTACTGAGCGCACCATGAACGTATCAGTAACATTCCATGTAGCACCCAATTTCCAAGTTGTTTCACCACCAAAAGTAGAGTAATTATCATAGCGAGCTGCACCCTCTAAAGTTACACTCTCTAAAACAGGGACGGATGTCTCAAAGTAAACTGACTGTACAGAGTAATCACCTTCTGTTGGGTCTTGTTGAGCTGCCGTACTCTCACCTAGCTGTGTAATTAAATCAGGCGTATAAAAACCACTTTCATAACGATTTTCAACACCGATTGCATAGCCTATATCATTTTCAGTTACGTTGCTGTATCCAGCTGAAAGGATAAACTGCTCATTTCCGCCCTCATTTTGCTCAGTATAAATAGAGTCATTTGCAGTCAAGAAACTACGCTCTAATGAGTCACCACTGAACCATAAAGCTTGATTAGCGTAGATACTTTCTTCAACACGACTTGCATTTATAGAGTTTTGAACCGTATCTTTAGAATCATTTCGACCATATGTTGCACTGATATCCCAGCTTGCATCGTTGTCTAAAGTACCTTGTAAAGCTACAGAAGCACGGTAAGTATCTGTTTCTTGCTCATAAATACGAGGACCAGCATCAACCATTCTACGTCTGTATTCTAACGTATCAGCTAAAGCACCATCTTCAACAAATGCAGAAGTATATTCAGTATCTAAATTTGCGGTTTGAAGATCTACACTTGCAGGCTGTGGTGCTAATTGCTGTGAAGATTCACGACGTGTATACATTAAATCCACATTTAAAGTTGTGTCAGAATCTAATTCAGTATCGTAGCTCGTAAAAACACTATATAAGTCATTAGGTGTTTGCGCATAGCTTGATGTAGTAAAGTCATATGAAGTGGTTCTATCTTCAAAAACACCATTACCTTCGTAAGTTTTACCACCTAAAGTCCCTTCAGGGATAAAAGAAGATTGACCAGGCTCAACAAAGCTTCTATCAGATTGAATTACTTCCCCACGACTTGAAAATTGTGCACCGACAACTAAGTTACCATCAGCAACTTGCATTCCATGTAGTAAGCTAAAACCGTAGTTATTGCCATCTGCTTTGGTAGTTCTGCTACCTTCAACATTAAGCTCAGTACCTTCAAAATCTTTCTTTGTAATAATATTTACAACACCAGCGATGGCATCAGAGCCATAAACCGCTGAGGCGCCGTCTTTTAAGATTTCGATAGATTTGATCATCGCCACTGGAATGGTGTTTAAATCAACAGAAGAGTCCGCACCAGTACCCGATGAAACCATACGACGGCCATTTAGAAGTACTAGTGTACGTTGAGAACCCATACCACGTAAATTTACAGTAGCAGAACCGCCTGAACCATTATTGCTTGATCCACCTAAACTCATACCAGCAGCTGATGGTTGGTTTGAAAGCACATCAGCAACTGATGTGTAACCACTTTTAGCAATAAAATCATCACCGATGATTGTAATTGGACTAGCCGTTTCCATGTCCGTACGGTTTATGCGAGAACCCGTTACTTGAATTTTTTCAATAGCGTTTGCGCCATCTTCGGCCGCTACTACTTGCATACTTGAGAACATTGGGATTGCTGCGATTACAGCTAAACCAAGAGTTGATTTTTTCATGAATAAACCCTACTTGTTGGAAATTTACCTTGATTGGTAATGCTCACTTTTTATAAGAATTGTGAGTCAGGGGGGCAACTTAGGCCGAGTTAACTGAGCAAAAACTTAATGAAGGATTGTTATATATACAACACCAAAAAAAGAATAACTAAAAAAGGTACAAAGGTTATAACTTGTTGCAGTGTTAACCAAAAAAAACAAACTTAAATCAATGAGATAAAATAAATTCAAAGCAATTAAAACACATCTGAAATCAAAGTTATGCAGATTGCAATCAAATGTAATTAATGAATAAAAATACCCTTTTTGGAAAAATTAACATATTGATCACAGCGCATTAGTAAAACCGTAAAGCTGTAATAAAATTAATAACCATAAATATGCAGATTTACCGCTTAAATAGTCTTATTAAGCTATTTATTTAGTTTTTTGGGTAATATTTTTTGTTCAGCGAGACTTCAACGTCTGCTCAGATCGGGGGGTATTTTTAACGAAGTGAGGCTTTTCGCTTTTCGCTTTTCGCTTTTCGCTTTTCGCTTTTCGCTTTTCGCTTTTCAGGCACAATTACACAACATAAAACAGGTTATGAAACTAAGTAAGCTCTAAAAGCATATTATTTAATACGGTATTTTATTACTTGCTACGCTTTGGAAATAAAAGTGTAAAAATAATGCTAGTTTAATACGTAACGTAAAAATTATAAAAATGTGTGATTGGCTCGCCAGTTTGAAGGTTGCTTAAATTAAGCACTAATTGCCACAGCATATTTTTCTCAGAGCAGATGCCCACCATAGTGTCACTTTTATAAATAGTTGCTTCTTTAGTGAACTTTTGCGGAATAAAACCCATATACATGGTGATACTTTCAAGCTTAGCGCTATCTATTTTTAGGTGGGCGGGTAAATCAAGGTAAATACTAAAGGGGGTTTCGGGAGTGATATTTTTATCACTTAACCATACTTTAACACCGGTATTATAAATACAGTGCTGATTAGCGTCGCAATTTGTTTTTAGCAGTGCTTTTTGATCTTTTTGATTGGTATTGTCACAGCCTGTTAATACAAAAATAAGCATTAAAAACAAAGTAAATCTATATATATGCATAACAAATCCGCGCTAAATAAAAACAAATCTTAATTAGCATGCTTTGAAATAACAATAGCTAGTGTGATGTTTGGTTAATATAGGTACAATCTGTATCAAAAAATAAACAACAAACTCACAAACTTTGATTGATGTCATAATTTTATGTAATTGACCTATCTTTTTTAGGCCAAAAAATTTATCATTTCACCCGCAAAAAATAAGGGTTTCTCGAGTTTGTTTTCTGAAGCATTCAGGCTTTGAACGTTTTAGGTAATACGCTTGGGGAAAATAGTAGGCCCCACTTTAAACGGTGGGTAATTCATTTCTAAACGCATTTATTGCAGCGGAAGCCAGAAAATGAGCCAAACAGTAGCATCACAAACTGAGTATAACTATAAAGTTGTACGCCAATTCGCTATTATGACAGTGATTTGGGGCATCGTTGGCATGAGTATTGGGGTTCTGATTGCTGCCCAATTAGCTTGGCCAGCACTTAACTTTGATACACCATGGTTAACATACTCTCGACTACGTCCGTTACACACGAACGCAGTAATTTTCGCATTTGGTACCAGTGCACTTTTTGCGACGTCTTATTACGTCGTTCAACGTACTTGTCAAACGCGCCTTTTCTCAGACAAACTCGCCGCTTTCTCTTTTTGGGGTTGGCAGCTTGTTATTGTATTAGCCGTAATTACATTACCGCTAGGTATTACTAGCTCTAAAGAATATGCAGAGCTTGAGTGGCCAATCGATATTTTAATCGCGGTAGTATGGATAGTTTACGCAGTGGTATTTTTTGGTACGCTGATTAAACGCAAAGTATCTCATATATACGTTGCTAACTGGTTTTACGCTGGCTTTATTATTACTGTTGCAGTGCTACACATTGTAAACAGCATGGCAGTGCCTGTGTCGTTAACTAAATCATACTCAATCTACGCAGGTGCGGTAGATGCAATGGTTCAGTGGTGGTACGGTCATAACGCTGTAGGTTTCCTATTAACTGCTGGTTTCTTAGGTATGATGTATTACTTTGTACCAAAGCAAGCAGGTCGCCCAGTTTACTCTTACCGTTTATCGGTAGTTCACTTTTGGGCACTTATTTCACTTTACATTTGGGCTGGTCCTCACCACCTTCACTACACAGCGCTACCTGATTGGACGCAAAGTTTAGGTATGGTTATGTCTATTATCCTGTTTGTACCATCTTGGGGTGGTATGATTAACGGTATTATGACGCTTTCTGGCGCTTGGCATAAGTTACGTACTGACCCAGTACTTCGTTTCTTAGTTGTTTCATTGTCTTTCTACGGTATGTCTACGTTTGAAGGCCCAATGATGGCAATTAAATCTGTAAATGCATTATCTCACTACACAGATTGGACTATCGGCCACGTACACTCAGGTGCACTAGGTTGGGTTGCGATGATTTCAATTGGTGCTATTTACCACCTTATCCCTGCGTTATTCGCACAAGGTCGTATGTACAGCGTTAAATTGGTTAACACCCACTTCTGGTTACATACGGTAGGTGTTGTACTTTACATTGTTGCAATGTGGATCTCAGGTGTTATGCAAGGCCTAATGTGGCGTGCAGTTAACTCTGACGGCACATTAATGTACAGCTTTGTACAGTCATTAGAAGCATCACACCCATTCTATATTATGCGCTTTGTAGGCGGTGTATTCATCGTAACAGGTATGTTAGTTATGGCTTATAACGTTCTGCGTACAATTTCAGCTGAGAAAGAATCACTGAAGTTAGACGCGCAAGCACAATTAGCATAACGGAGTGAGATGATGAGCAATAAAAATTCACAAAACAAACATGAAATAGTAGAAAAGAACGTTGGCCTAATGGCTATTCTGACTGTTTTTGCTATTAGTTTTGGTGCATTAGTTGAAATTACTCCGCTAATGTTCCAAGACGATACAACAAAACCTGTAGAAGGTTTGCGCCCACTTAACGCGCTTGAAATGGAAGGTCGTGACATTTATGTACGTGAAGGTTGTTATAACTGTCACTCACAAATGATTCGTCCTTTTCGTGATGAAGTTGAGCGTTACGGTCACTACTCTGTAGCGGGCGAATCAGTATGGGATCACCCTTTCCAATGGGGTTCTAAACGTACTGGTCCTGACCTTGCACGTGTAGGTAACCGTTACTCGGACGATTGGCATTATGCACACTTAGTTGATCCACGCGCCGTGGTTCCTGAGTCGAACATGCCAGGTTTTCCTTGGTTAGCAGAGACTAAGGTTGATACCAGCCTGACTCTGAAAAAACTACAAATTTTCCGTGATACTTTTGCTATTAACCCAGAAAACCCTAAACACCCGGGTTTAGGTTATGGCAGCGACGAAGAGCTACAAGCAGATGTTGATAAAGTTAACGCTATGAATAACGGCGAAGGCGCAACAGAAATGCAAGCCCTAATCGCGTATTTACAGCAACTTGGCACCCACTTGAAGTAATTATTATGGATTACGGAACATACAGAGGCATTTTGACTCTGGTAATTTTAGTATTGTTTATTGTGATTGTTGTATGGGCATACAGCAAGCGTAGCAAAAATCGTTTTGATGACGCTGCTAATGCCATTTTCGAAGATGAAAAAAAACATAACAACACACTCTCTAACGAGGAAAAGGAGTCTGAAAAATGACTAGCTTTTGGAGTATTTGGGTTATTGTATTAACCCTAGCCTGCTTAATCATCATTTTTAGCTTATTAGTTTGGAACCTTAAAAACTATGCGGGCGTAAAAGAAGGTGAAGACTGCGGACATGAATATGACGGCATTACCGAACTAAATAATCCACTACCAAAATGGTGGACGTACATGTTCTTCGCAACATTTATTTGGTCGGTATATTACTTAGCAGCTTATCCAGGTTTAGGTAACTGGGAAGGCTTAGGTAAATGGACAAGCTCTAACCAAGGTATTACTTCTTTAGCTGAATCTAAAGAAGCCACGGCTAAAGCTAAAGAAGAAGGCCGCTATGTAAAGCTTGATAAAGAATACGAAGCAGCACAAGAGCGCTTTGGTCCTATTTTTAACAAGCTTGCACAAGTACCAGTATTAGATTTAGTTAATTCTAAATTTGAAGGTGATGCAGCGCAGCAAGTAGCCCTTGAAAATGGCGAAAAGCATGAACAAACTGACGGCCAGTTAGCACTTGAAATTGGTCAGCGTTTATTCTCGCAAAACTGTGCGCAATGTCATGGTTCAGATGCACGTGGTGCAACTGGCTTCCCTAACCTAACTGATAAAGATTGGTTATACGGTGGCTCACCAGACAAAATTAAAGAAACGCTTCTTTATGGTCGTGTAGCAGCAATGCCTTCTTGGAGTGCAGCACTTGGTGAGCAAGGCGTTAAAGAAATGACAGCGCACGTACTTAGCTTGTCTGGTCGTACTGTTAACCAAAAAGATGCCGCTGCGGGTGCCGCTAAGTTTGCGATGTGTGCCGCGTGTCACGGTGCAGATGGTAAAGGCTCTGTTGCACATAACTTACCGTTTGGTGCACCAAATCTTACAGATAACATTTGGTTATACGGTGGCTCTCAACGCGCTGTTGAAGAAACCCTTAACCATGGCCGCGCCGGTGTAATGCCAGCATGGAAAGACATTTTAGGTGAAGATAAAATTCACCTGTTAACTGCCTATGTTTACAGTTTATCGCAAGATAAATAAACACCGAGTTAACTATTAATTAATCTTTTTATTTCAACAGATTAATCCAGATCAAAAAAGCCTCCAGTCGGAGGCTTTTTTTTAGTCTTTTACAAATATTTGCTATAAAATAGCCCGACCTAAACTAATTTTAGAGCAACTATGCAACCTACTCCGTGGTATAAAAATTTTTGGCCTTGGTTTTTAATCTTTTTTCCGCTAGCGGCCATTATTGGGTGCATAACCTTAATTATTACTGCTGTGGGCAACGGCCCAGATATGGTGGTTGATGATTACTATAAAAAAGGCAAAGCAATAAACTTAGAACTTACTAAGTTTGAAAAAGCCAAAGCACTGTTTTTACATGGCAAGCTTAATGTTACAAACGAGCGTGCCAGTTTTGCCTTTACCAAAGGCGATTATAGTAACGTACACGCTTTAAAGCTGTCTTTTTATCATCGCACCATTAAGGCGCATGACTTTGAAGCTACGCTTACCCCTAATGCAAATAAAGAATTTACTGCCCTTTTAGATAACTACACACCAGGTACTTACTCTGTATTTATAGAGCCGGTGGATGGTAGTTGGAAGTTAAAAGAAAATATTACTCTTCCTACCGAGCAACCTTTATTAGTTACCCCAAATTATAAGTAGTCATCACTATGAGCGTTTCTTGCTTTCATTGCCTTGAAAGTGTGCCAAATGGATTTAGCGCAACCGTAACAATAGATAATACACCACAGCCTATGTGCTGTATTGGCTGCCAAGCTGTTGCGCAAAATATTGTAAACCAAGGTATGACCGACTATTACAAATACCGCACCGTACGCGCTGGTAAAGTAGAGCAGTTAGTCCCTGAGCAACTCGCGTTTATTAAAAGCTACGACAACGAAGACATACAAGATGAGTTTATAGCCACAACCGATAACTTATCCCAAGTACTTTTAAGTGTTGAAGGCATTACCTGCGCAGCGTGTGCATGGCTTATAGAAAAGCAATTACTTAGCTTAAAAACGGTAAAGCGCGTTGATGTTAATACCTCAACTAACCGTGCCATGATCCAATGGGATAAAACCCAAACCCCGCTGAGCGAAATTATTACTTCCTTAGCCAAAATTGGCTATAAAGCTTACCCGTTTCAAGCCGATGACGAAGCCCAACAAAAGCAACAAACAGCAAAAGCCTATATACGCCGCTTAGGTGTTGCAGGGCTGATGACCATGCAAGTGATGATGTTTGCCTTTGCCATGTACTTTGGCATGTTCTCGGGTATGGATAATAACTTTGAGCAATACTTTAGGTGGATAAGCCTAGTGCTTGCCTCCCCCGTTATTTTGTACAGCGCATTACCCTTTTTAACTAATGCTATTAATGGCTTAAAAGCAAAACAGTTAAATATGGACTTACCTGTTTCACTGGCTATTTTTGGGGCTTATAGCGCCAGCTGTTATGCCACGTTTATGCACGTAGGCGAGGTATATTTTGAATCAGTATGTATGTTTACCTTTTTATTATTATTAGGTAAGTACCTCGAATTTAGAGCCCGACTAAAAGCCAGTGAGTTTACCGCCAACTTACAAAAGTTACTGCCTTTAACTGCCCGCACCATTGATGATAACGGCCAAGAGCACATTATTGCCGCTAAAAAACTTAAGCTGAACGATGTGGTATTGATAAAAGCGGGTGAAACTATTCCTGCCGACGGAGAGCTTATCAAGGGGCAAACGAGTGTTGATGAGTCCATGATGACCGGAGAGCACCAACCCGTTAATAAGTTTATTGGTCACAATGTGTATGCCGGTTGTGTTAATCATGATGGTGTAATAGAAATAAAAATAAATAAAATTGGCCAAAATACCTTACTAAACCAAATTATACATTTACAACACACTGCGCTCACTAAGCGCCCTAAACTAGTAGAAATAACCGATAAAGTAGCCCAGTGGTTTATAGCCTGCTTGCTTATATTTGCTTCTATAACGGCTATTGGCTGGTATCAAATTGACCCAGAACACGCTTTTTGGATCACGATTTCTGTATTGGTTGCCACTTGCCCCTGCGCACTTAGCCTTGCAATTCCTACCGCATTAACGTGCTCGGTAGCCACCCTCACCCGTAAAGGGGTGTTAATTAAACAAGCGCATGTGCTCGAAACACTCTCACAATTAACACTGTTTGCCTTTGATAAAACAGGCACGCTTACGCAAGGCAAATTTAGCTTAGACGCCATTGATATACTCGATGACAGTATTTCTAAAGAGCAAGCACTTAATATTGCCGCTCAGCTAGAGCGTTATTCAGAGCACCCCATAGCCAGCGCTTTTAATAAGTACGCCACCACCGAGCTTACCCTTACAAACATAACCGTACATCCAGGAATGGGCATTAGTGCGCAAAGCGGTGCTGAACATTATGCTGTTGGTAAAAGCGGCTGGTTTGATACTAAAAAAACAAATGCCCAAGCAAGCCTATTCATTAATAAACGCGTGGTTGCTCGTTTTTACTTTATAGATAAAGTAAAACCTGGTGCTAGTGAGCTTATCAGTGCTTTACAAGCACAAAACTTAAGCTGTCATATGCTGACTGGGGATGCATCAGATGCAGGACAAAAAATAGCAAAGCAATTAAAGCTCAACAGTGCTCAAAGCGCTTTGTCACCTAAAGATAAACAAACCGCCGTGGAGCATTGGTCATCACAAAACGAAGTAGTTGCCATGGTTGGTGATGGTATTAACGACAGCCCTGTATTTGCAAGCGCTCATTTATCCATTGCAATGGAAACCGGTGCCGACATTTCTAAAAACAGTGCCGATGTAGTGCTGTTAAATAGTGATTTAGCCTCTATTGCACATCTACTCAATGTTGCTAAGCAAACGAGAAGAATCATTAAGCAAAATCTTACGCTGTCTTTGGTGTATAATGCCTCTATTTTACCACTTGCAGCGCTTGGGCTTGTTGCCCCGTGGATGGCCGTTATTGGTATGTCTGCCAGCTCAATTATTGTGATTAGTAATTCACTAAGGCTTTTAAAGTTATGAGCATAATTTATATTTTAATCCCCATAGCCATATTATTTGTGATTATTGCCATTGGCGTGTTTTTTTGGGCCGTAAAAAGCGAGCAATTCTCTGATTTGAACAAACAAGGGCATAGCATTTTGTTTGAAGATGATAAAGAACAACACAACAAAAGTAATGATTGACCCACTTTACACCAGCGCATTTTTAATGGGCTTAATTGGTAGCGGGCATTGCCTTGCCATGTGCGGCGGTATTGCCAGCTCCTTACAATTGGCCAGTAACAAGCGCCAATCTGTTATTTATTCATTTGCTTATAACCTTGGCCGAGCGTGTAGTTACATGCTGGCTGGCGCACTTGTTGCGGGTATAAGTAGCCAATTTGCAAAGCAAAACACGTTTTTTTCCGTTACGCTTTCATTTATTGCGGCTATTTTTATGCTGCTAGTAGGCGTGTATATAATGCGCTTAGGCCCCACTTTGCAATGGCTTGAAAAAATAGGCAAAACACTTATTTGGCAGCATATAGTTAAGCTTAATAAATATCTAATGCCAGTAGACTCAACGGCTAAAGCATTGGGTTACGGCGCTTTGTGGGGGTGGCTACCCTGTGGTTTGGTTTATTCAGCGCTCACATGGGCAATGACCAGCCCTAGTGCGTTTGACGGGGCCCTAGTGATGCTTTGCTTTGCACTTGGCACCTTTCCGGCCATGATCACCCTAGGCCTAGCCGCCCAAAAACTTAATAGTGTTATTAACCACCCATGGACGCGTATTGTGTTAGGCAGTATTATAATTTGGTATGGTATGTACCTATTGATCATTGCCACCGATAAACTAGTACATTAATCGCCGCGGTATTAAGCCACTCGGTTTATTTTCAGTACTGTGTATAAAAATTAAAACGGATTAAATTATGGATTTCTCTCAAAGTCGCGCTAAAAATAATTGTGCAATTAGCTGTAACAACTGCAGCATCAGCCAATTGTGTTTGCCGTTTTCGTTAAATGGCCAAGAAATGGATAAACTTGACGAAATCATTGAACGTAAAAAACCTCTTCACAAAGGTGACTACTTGTTTGAATCCGGCGCTCCTCTTAATGCTATTTATGCGGTACGTTCTGGCTCATTTAAATCTTATACGCTCTCAGAGCAAGGGGATGAACAAATTACCGGTTTTCACTTAGCCGGCGATTTAGTGGGCTTTGATGCTATTAGCAAAATGGCTCATCAGAGCTTTTCGCAAGCACTAGAAACATCAATGGTATGCGAAATCCCGTTTGACACCCTTGACGAACTAGCGGGCAAATTACCTAAGCTTCGCCAGCAAATAATGCGTTTGATGAGTAGTGAAATTACCTACGATCAGGAAATGCTGTTATTACTTAATAAAAAATCAGCAGAAGAACGCCTAGCTAGCTTTATTTATAACCTTTCAGAGCGCTTTGGTGAGCGCGGGTTTTCGCGCAAAGAGTTTAGATTTACCATGACACGTGGTGAAATAGGTAATTATTTAGGCCTAACCGTTGAAACTATCAGCCGCTTATTAAGCCGCTTTCAAAAAGCGAATTTAATAAAAGTAGAAGGCAAATTTATTACTATTTTAGACAGCAATGCACTCGCTAAAACCGCTGCGATAGTTAAGCCTTGCTAAGCTTACACCCGCTGTTACTTTGATTTAGAACAACAATTTGTGTGCTACCCCTTTAACTGCTGTGTATTTACGTTACACTGAAAGTAAGTTAAAAAAGGGAGTAGCATATGAACACTATAAAACGTATTTTAGCCGTTATTGACCCCACTAAGGATGATCACCACGGTTTAGCTCGCTCGATTGATTTAGCCAAAAAGTCAGGCGCCAGTATTACCGCCTTTATGACTGTTTACGACTTTTCTTACGAAATGACCACTATGCTGTCGTTTGAAGAGCGTGAAGCAATGCGAAAAGCCGTTATAACTGATAGAGAGTTATGGCTTAAAGATATAATTTCCACCTACCCAGATATAAACATCACCACCCAAGTGGTTTGGCATAACCGGCCGTTTGAAGCCATTATTAATACCGTTATTGAACAAGAATACGATTTAGTGGTTAAAAGTACCCATCAGCATGGTGCGCTCAAATCGGTTATTTTTACCCCTACAGATTGGCACTTAGTACGTAAATGCCCAACACCGGTGTTATTTGTAAAAGAAATGGCCTGGCCTGAGCAAGGAAATATTTTAGCCGCAGTGAATGCGGTTAGTGAAAACGATGAGCATGTAGCCCTTAATAAACGCATTATTAAAGATGCACAATTTTTATGTGAACTTGCCAACGCCAAGCTTAACTTAGTCAATGCCTATCCCGCTACACCCATTAATATTGCCATAGAGATACCTGAATTTAATCCAGGGCTTTATAACGAATCCGTAAAAAAACACCACATAGAATCCACTAACGAACTGGCTAAGGAGTTTAATTTAACTAGCGAGCAATGTTTTATAGAAGAAGGCTTACCGGAAGATGTCATCCCCGATGTAGCGAATCGCTTAAATAGCGAGTTAGTGGTGATTGGCACTGTGGGTCGTACAGGGTTAAGCGCTGCGTTAGTAGGTAACACTGCCGAGCACGTAATTGATAGCCTAGACTGTGATGTACTTGCTTTAAAACCCGATGGCTACGTAAGCCCACTTGCCAAAAGTTAAACAAAGCCTTAACTAGCGCTTTAATACCCCTAGTACTTGGGTATATAATACGCCCCTTTATTTTCAGCAAATAATTTGCCGCATTGTTTTATAAGGGGGCGTAGTGTCTCACTCAGCTCAAGCCAAAGCTCAATACAACTTAAATAAGCTACAAAAGCGTTTACGCCGTCTTACTGGCCAAGCCGTCATGGACTTTAACATGATAGAAGAAGGCGACCGTATAATGGTATGCCTATCGGGTGGTAAAGACAGTTACACCATGCTTGATATGCTTAAGCATTTAAAGCGTGTGGCACCCATTAAATTTGATTTATTTGTTGTTAACCTTGATCAAAAACAACCAGGGTTTCCTGAACACGTTTTACCTGAGTACCTTGATAAACAAGATATTGAATACAAAATTGTAGAAGAAGACACCTACAGCATTGTTACCGATATCATCCCTGAAGGTAAAACAACATGTTCGCTGTGTTCACGCCTACGCCGTGGTATTTTGTACCGTACAGCCAAAGAAATGGGCGCAACTAAAATTGCCCTTGGCCATCACCGCGACGACATGATCGAAACACTCTTCTTAAACATGTTTTACGGCGGTAAACTTAAAAGCATGCCGGCTAAATTAATGAGCGATAACGGCGAGCACATGGTTATTCGTCCCCTCGCTTATTGTAAAGAAGCCGATATAAGTAAATATGCATTTAGCCAAGGTTACCCTATTATTCCGTGTAATCTATGTGGCTCGCAAGAAAACCTGCAACGTAAACACACTAAAAATATGTTAGCGCAGTGGAATAAAGAGCACCCAGGACGTATCGAAAGTATTTTTACAGCAATGCAAAATGTGGTGCCTTCGCATCTAGCCGATACAGAACTATTTGACTTTGAAAACCTAAAAACCGGCGATGTTATTGATGGCGGCGATATAGCACTGGATAAACCAGACATTCCAAAAGCGCCTGTAAGCGATGAGGATGAAACCCAAGATCAGCAAGCTGATGTGGTTACTATTAACCTAAGCTAACGGTTAAAAAATACAGTTAAGGGGCTTTATGCCCCTTATTTATTACCATTAACCTTTATCAGCTAATCCTTTTAAAAACTCTAGACTCATTCGTTCTTGTTCATTTGCTTGATAAGGCAGTTGTTGCAAACTATCGTAGGCAAAATCAGTAATTTCAAACTCAGCAATATCACTGCTACCAAAACTATTACGTTCACCTGGGCTTGGCGACATTCGCTCTATCACAAAGTCACTTAAACGCATATTCACTACCCCTTGTGGTAATACCGACCAATGCGCCTTTAAATCCACCGTTTGACTGCCTTGTGAAAGTTTCTTTTTAGTCACCAAATGTGCAAGTGGGCTCGTATCACTGTATAAATTAGCTCTAATTCTATATAAGCCACTTTTGATCACCTTTAAATGCGCTGTGGCTATCATGTTTTCGTTTTGTGCATAAGCGTTATCAAAATCAATCAGCGTGGCACTTGGTGGCATATATTGTATTTGCGCTACAGCAGGCACCTTTTTACCAGCAACATTCGCCTCTACAAATAGCTGCAAATTACGCGGGTAGTCTTCACTGGCTTTAAAGCTCACCGTCGCTTCGCCTTGTTGTGCTGTAGTCGTTTTTGCACTAATTGACGCTTTGGTATCGGTATTGCTAAGCGCTACATTTACCTCTGCTAGGTTTTGCGCAGCAATATTAACGGTTATTTCTTGCGGATATACAAACCGGTATTTATCTAAACTAACTACGAGGGCATTACCCGCATCGTCAATGGGACTTGTAACTGGGTAAAACTGATTAGGCTTTAAGCGGTCTTCATCAAGTGCGCTCAAGGGCTGCGAATAAGGCGGGTATTTTAGTGCATTTTGGTATTGCATTGCCACATGCTCAGCGGCACTGGCTAAGTTCTGATCATAATGTATTTTGGGAGGGCTTTTAGCCTGTTTTTGTTTTGGCACATCAATGGTTATTACGGTGCTTTTATCTGGGCTTGCTGGCTCTGACTTCTTTTTTATTGCCAGTGCAGCGGGAGGCTCAAGTGTTTTAACGGCATTTTTATTTGTATACCAGAGTAAAAATACCCCAATACTGACTACAGCGGCACCAATGTAAAACTTTTTCATGTTGCATCAATCCTTTAAAAGCGTGCAGTAAATAACTACACGCTCTAGCGTTTAATACCTAACGCGCTTATAAATTTAGGTACTTATCAAGGGATCACGTTATAAATAAGTGCCGAGGCACTTTGCGTGTTTGAATCCTTAATATAGCGGTAGTGTTTTTTCCAAAACCAAGTACCCGTTGTTTTATCAAATGTATTAAAGCCCACATTTTGACCATCTACATTTATATTGTTCATCGCAATCGTGACATTGCCTTTGCGCTGCGCGTTATGAATTTCGTTGTGGCTATAGCTGTCGCTCATCATCATTGGGTAATGGTGCGGCATAAAGCTATTAACGGCATCACCTTGCGATTTTAACTGACCATTTGTATCAATACTGCTGCTACAACTGCCAAATGACTTAGCCGCGCTTGCCCCACACGATGAATGCGAAGCCACTACCGAATCATCATTGCCTTTTAAAAACCCACCTGTTAACCCTAGATAAGCATTACCATCGGCTACAAAGCGTAATCGCGGCGTACGGGCATCTGGAAACGGCGAAATTTTACGTGCGTTATTTACTTTTAAATCGTGTAATACGCCCACCGCTTCTGTTACATCACTACCTAACCACCATTTGAGTGCAGCATCTACTGCAAAGTTCCATGCGGCACCAGTTAAAGCACTTACAGCAATATCGGCAAGCTCACTGCCGCCCCCTGCTCCCGCCAAATCAAAGGTTGCCACAATATTAAGTGGTGTAAGGCCCGCATTTTCAAGCCAATTGGCTTGGTTATCTATAATATGGCGCGCAACTAAATCACCTGTAGAGTGCGTTACTAGCACACAGCCATCTGCACATAAGTTAGCACGCGACATTTGCTTTAATTTAGGCCATACCCAATCAGTTGCAATTTTACCTTCAATGCGCTCATAGGCAGGCCAATCAATACGTTCATCGGCACGATTATTCCAATAACTTTGCCAATAGGTTTCACCGTCGTTTATTACATCGCTGCCCGACTTATTGGTTATTTGCGATACCTGCAAGCCGTGAATAAGTATAATTTTGTGATCTTTACTTGCTGCCGAAAAACTCATTAATGCGGCTAAACTGGCGCAAAGTAAGTATTTAAGCGTGTGTGTGCGTTTATTGTTGTTCATATAAATCCTTAATGTGTTCAGTGTTTTATTTTTATGCCTATGTACTTAAGGTATTCATTTACACATGTGCAGGCGCACATGCATTGACCAGTATTAGGAACAACGCTTAAAAATGCAACAATTTATTATCATTTAAATTCATCTAAAACTATATTATTTGTATATTCAACTACTTAAATCTGAATAATTGCAATATTTAGTATTATTTACACATGCTAAGTAAAGACTAGGCAGTTCTGAAGCTAAAAAACCTAACGCATAGAAATACGTTAGGTTTTTAGTAATTAGTTCAACCTTTAAATATAAGCAGGTATTAGTATTTTAAACGCTCATACAATCCTGAGGCTCTTGATACGCTTTTGCTCATGGCTAATTGCAGTACTTTTTTATCGGCCACCAGCTCAAAGGTATTTTTTGCGCGTGTTATGCCTGTATATACCAGCTGCCTATTTACGCCCATACTTGCGTGTTTAAGTGGCGGTAAAACCATAGCGGTATAACTAAACTCCGAGCCCTGCGATTTATGTATGGTCATTACATACACTTTATCGTGAGCAGGTAGGCGTGCAGGCGAAAATGCCCGTACATTGTTTTGCTCATCAATAAACACTGCTTTTAATTGCCCATTGTCATCGGGCATTAAAATACCAATGTCTCCATTAAATAACTTAAGTTGATAATCGTTTTGGGTCACCATAATGGGCATGCCGCTGTAATGGCGTTGATTTGGGCTCACCGATATTAACCCTTGCTGCACAAGCGTGCGCTCAATGCGGTTATTTAAACTATTTACGCCGTAATCGCCCTCTCGCACCGCCGCCAATAATTGATATTGAGAAAATGCGGCATGCACATCAGCAACACCGGCCCCTTGAGCAACTAAATTTAAATAATGAGCGTAATGTTTAGCGGCTCTGTTTATTAATTTTTCTATGGGTTTTGCTATAAAGTCGTAATCTAAAATCACATCGTTAAAGCGCCCTTGTACGCTTTCTTGCTCAACATAGTTTAAAATACCGTTGTGGTTAGTATTAACTGCAAGGGCAAGTTGACCAATACCACTTTGTGCATCAAACCGGTAACTGTGTTGTAAAAACGCAATGCAATCGGCCAGCTTAAATTCGCTATGCCCGTGTGCCGCTAATTTGGCCTCTCCTTTAAAACATAATGCATTGAGCTCATCACATCGCGCTTGCGAGTAGTTAGGCGTTTCACCTAGTGCTAACCCTTGGCATAAATCACTCATTACACTGCCGGTATCTACCGAGGCAAGTTGGTCTTTATCGCCAAGTAATATTAAACGCGCATGCTCAGGCAGTGCTTCTATTAATTTAGCCATGAGTGATAAATCAACCATGCTGGCTTCATCAATAATCAGTACATCTAAATGCAGTGGGTTAGTGCGGTTATGCTTGAATTTATTGGTAAAGGGTTTAACCCCTAAAAGCCGGTGAATAGTTTGCGCACTATCGGGTATTAAGGCCTTTATATCCTCAGGAATAATTTCAAGCTTTTGTTTAGCCCCTAAAATTGATTCACTTAAACGTGCTGCGGCTTTACCTGTAGGCGCCACCAGCTTAATACTTAAAGGCGCGCTTTTATAAAGCGACTGCAAAATTGCCAACAGCTTTGTTACTGTGGTGGTTTTACCGGTCCCTGGCCCGCCTGTTATAACGCTAAAGCCTTTTGTTGCGGCAATTGCACAGGCCACTTTTTGCCAATCTACGGCAAGCGCTGAGTTATCTTTAAAGTAGTCACTTAATAGTTGGCTGAGTAACTGTGTATTTATATTTAAATGGCGCTCACTCATCGCGAGTAAACGCGTAGCTAAAGTATGTTCGTACTCAGCAAGGCGCGCAAAATAGAGCCGTTCGTTAAATAACTGTAAGGGCTTGCCCTCGCCCACACTGTTATGGGCGCTTAAACAGCTAAGCGCATCGAGGTAGCTAAAGGCTTCGTTAAAAGGCGATGTAATATTTGGTATATTGCCCTCAGTTTTAGTGAAGTCGCTTTGGCGTAAATTAAACGGGTTTTGCCAGTCGACTTCTTTTAATGTTAAACAGCTATGCTGGCTTTGCTGTGCTAAACACAGCAATAACACTATATAAAACACGTTGTTTTGCTGATTGTCACACAGCATTAAGGCAAGCTTTACATCTACCATTCTTATGCGTTTTTCATCTACTAAGTAGTCAAGCAACTCCACCGTATTTAACGGCTGTACCGGTGTTGGCGGCTCATCAAACAGGCTTTGCTGCATAGGGTAGTCGCTCATAACATGGCTCCTTGGCTAAATAAGCCATCTAATAGTGTGATTTGCTCTGCCGTAAGCTTATTAAAATACACCCCTTTGCCCGCCGGCATGCCGCGTAAAAAAGTATAATAAACCCCGCCTAAATGGGTTTCTATTGCATAATCACTAATGCGTTGTTTGAGTAAACGGTGCAGCGCAACAGTATAAATTAAATACTGTAAATGATACTGATGGCTATTCATGGCTTGCTCTAGTAGGTCGCTTTCATAGTCCGCGGGCGTATTACCTAAGTAGTTAGACTTATAATCTAAAATATAATACTTCCCTTGATAGCAAAAAATTAAATCTATAAATCCCTTTAGCAGGCCTTTTACATGAGAAAACTCGAGTTTGCTCTGGGTAAAACCAAAATGTTTAACCAGTATCTCATTAAGCTTTGGCGCGCTTAAACTATCTAATGGTAAATTAAATTCCATTTCGACTAGGCAATCTGCTGGGGCTAATTGGCTTAAGCTTAATCCCTCATTGTTCAAGGGGCAGGTTAACGAATCAAGCACCCATTGCTCGGTCACGTGTTGCCAGCTTTCGCTAATATGATATTTATCAAGCGCCTGTTTAACTACCTCTGCTAAATTTTGCTCTGGATTTGTAGGGTGTACTTGCGCGCTGGTAAAGTCTATTTGTTCAAAAATTTCATGTAAGCAACTACCAGGCTTTGCCCCCTTTGGAAAACTATAAGGTGAGGGTATTTCATCTTGGCTGTTAGCAAATTCATCCTTTTCGTGATCTTCATCGCTGCGCCCAGGCTCAATATGATCGGTGTGCTTTTTAAAGCTCAGCGCGCTAAAGCTGGTTGCTCGCCAATCTCGCTCTATGTTAGCTGTAACCGTATTAACCTTTAACGTTTGGCTTTGCTGCACTGCGTTATTAAGTGTTAACTGGCCTTGCTCGGCCAATTGCTCAGCCGTAAATTGCTGGTAATGCATTTCGGTGTGAGCGTCGCAAAATTCATTTAAGTGGGTGCGCCACGTTTGGCTACTTGTAAGCTCAAGCCCTGCAAATAGCACATGCCCTAATGCACTACTTTGTATAGCCAAGCGGCTGCTTTGCCCTTGCCCTATGTTATACACCCCAAGTGCACAAAAATGTACCGCGCGGGTAAGCGCAACATAAAGTAAGCGTAAGTCTTCAGCTAAGCGTTCTTGCTCGGCTTGTGCTAAGGCGTCTTCGTTGTTACTTAAATCGTAAACTAACTGGCCGTTTTGATGATAAAGCGCGTCTTTAGTTTCGCGATAACCACTGGCGAAAGGCATAAATACCAGCGGATATTCAAGCCCTTTTGAGGCATGCATAGTCACAATCTTAACTAAGTTGGCGTCACTCTCTAGGCGTACTTGCACAGCTTCGCCGTCTTGCTGGCTAACCTTTTGTGCAAACCAACGCAGTAAACGTAACGTGCCCTCTAGCTCTATTTGCTTTTGCTGCAGTATTTCACCTAAGTGTCTAAAGTCGGTTAACCAACGCTCAACGTTATAGCCAAGGCCTTGCCACTTAGCGCTCAGCTGATTATGACTTAACAAGCGCTCAAGCATGGCCATTGCGCCTTGCTTGTTCCAAATATGGCTAAGTTGCGCAAAAAAGTTTAAGTGCTCTTGCCATTTATTTTCATCATCAGCAAGGGCGTAAATTTCGTTATAGCTTAAACAAAATAATGGCCCTGCTAATACGCCGCGCAATAACGACTCGTTATATTGGCCATGCAGTGCCGTTAAAAAGTTAAGTAAATGATGGCTAAGCTCTTGGCTAAACACGCTATCGCGTGATAAATACACGCTAGCAATATTGGCATTGCTCAGTGCTTTTTTCATTATTTGCGCTTCTACACGGTCGCGCACCAATATACAAATATCGGCAGCTGTCACTTTATGCTCACCAATGCACGCTCGCCCTTGCGCGGCTTGTTCAAGCAGTGTCACTATTTTATTGGCAAAATAGCTGGCCAAATGCCCTTGCCCAACGCCTTTGCTGGTGGGTTTGCTTTTTTCATCTGCGGCTTCATCTACAAATACATTAAATTCAAACGCGGTGGCAGGTTTGCCATCTATTGTAAATGTTTCATCGGCTTTTTTGCCTTTTGCTGCTACTGCGTTAAACGGTATGGCATCGTTATAAATAAAGCTATTGGCATGTTTAGAAAACAAACTGTTTACACTGCTTACTATATCGGTGCTTGAGCGAAAATTAGTACCTAAAGTAAATTGCTGCTCAGGCTCTACCGACTCTTTTGCGCCAATATAGGTAAAAATATCTGCCCCCCTAAAGCCATAAATAGCCTGTTTTGGGTCACCTATCATGGCCAGTGTGGTGTTTTCTTGGCCGTATATTTTACTAAAAATGCCATACTGAATCGGATCGGTATCTTGAAACTCATCAATCATGGCAACAGGAAATAACTGCGCTATTTTTTGCGATAAAGCCTCGCCCTGCTCTGCATTTAAAGCACTGTGTAAATTCGTCAGTAAATCATCTGGGGTGATCACACTTTGCTCTTGCTTGCGTTTTACAATTGCCTGTTTAACCCATCGAGCTGCTGTTTGTACAACGGCAATTTTAAGGCCCTGATTAATTTTAGTATTAAGTGCGCCAAGCTCATCAAACAGGCTAAGCAGAGGGTGGCTAAATAACGGCTGATTTTTTTTATAATTACTGGCATCACTTAAGTTTTCGCTGCTCCATACCTCAAACGAGTATTTATTGGTGCCAAATTCAAAAAATAACTCATCGCCTAAACAAAACGCTTCCAGTGCCGCTAAACTGCCTTTTCGCCCAGGTGTTTTAGAACCACTTAAGCCCGAGCCCTTTATTGCAGCTATAAACTCTTGCTCTAGCACCGCTTTTTTAAATGCCGGCACTTTAGCAATGTACTCATCGCGAGCTTTAAATACATCATCTAAGTTTATTTGCGGCACTATGTTCGCATTGGCTTTATTTAGCACACTACTGACTTGGCTAAATAGCGATTCTGGGGCTGCAAACACCTCTAAAATAGCATCGGTGCGTTCTTTACTGAGGGGGTATACAAAGGCGCGCCAAAAATCCTTAATTGTGTCGAGTAGGATATCGCGCTCATCTAAAATAAACTCAAGGTTAAAGGCAACGCCTGATTCAAACGCATGTTGCTTTAACATGCGTTGGCAAAAGCCATGAATGGTAAATATAGCGGCTTCGTCCATAGATTTAGCCGCGGCATCGAGTAAATCAAAGGCACGGTGTTTATCATCTACTGCGGCTATTACACCTTCTATTAATTCATCGTTTGGGCTTTGACCAAGTAATGCATCGCGCGCAGCAATAATACGGCTGCGCACGCGGTCTTTAATTTCTTGTGTTGCAGCATCGGTAAAGGTAACTACAAGTATTTGCTCAACACTTAACGGGGTGTTTATCTGCCCTGGTATTTGCAAGCCTAATAAATAACGTAAATAAAGCCCGGTAATGGTGTAGGTTTTACCTGTTCCCGCACTGGCTTCTATTAAACTTTGCCCTTTTAACGGCATTGTTAGCGGATTAAGCGCTTGCATGGTCACTCTCCTTTGCATGGGCATGTAATGGGGAGAGTAATTTTTCGCTCCACTTAATAAATTCTTCTTGGCAGTCATTGAGCGATTGTACCGTTAAACGAATATACGGATTTTCGCCCTCGCCGCGCCCTATGTATTGTGGATTAAACTTGCTAATGGCTTTACCAATATCGCCACCACTTTTAACATATTCATAGCCACTTACCGGATAAAATGCCACCGGCTCTTTGCGCAACGCTTTATATAGTTCAAACCAATCACTGAGTAAGGCATCGGCCTCATTTTTACTCAACGGTGCAAAGCTAATTTGCTTATCGAGCCCCAGTAATAAGGTTTCTACATTTTGCTCCATACTTTGTGCAACAAGGTGATATATAAAGCCTTTAATTAAATCTTTGGCCTTTATGCTGGCACTTCGGTAAAACACTTGTTTTTGAAGGTAAATATGATTAAGCCAGCCCTCAATAGTAGTATTTTCTATGCGTAAAGACACCTCAAGCGGGTCGGTTTTGCCGCTTTTAATATGCTCTTTTACTTGCCCGGCTAATGCATCTACTCGGTGCGCCATGCTCTCATACACTAAATTGCCCACATTGGCTTGAGGCAGCTCCCCTCGTTGCAATATTTGCTCTGTACTTAAAGGTTGCTCATTAATGTTGGCCTCAAGTATTTCATCAAGGTAAAAATAACGGCGCAGCGCATCTAGACTAAAAGGCTCTTCATCTTTTGCTACTTCGCTAAATTCGGGTAGGCGTAAACCTAATGTTTGCTGGTAAAAGCTCTCTTGTGCGTTGCACACACTGCGAATAAATACATCAAGCTCTAATTGCACGGGCGCTGTTACATCAATGGCTGTTAGTGGCTGCGCGTCAATGCGCTCGCTTGGCAGCCAAATAGGATTAAAACTGTGGTTACTCAGCTTTGTATCGGCTTCAGTGTCTGCTGCGTAATACGCACGATTAAAAGGCTGTAAGTGCTGTTGATTAATTAAACACTCAGGCAACGTTTTTTCGCTGTCTTTTGTAAGCACAAAGCTGCGACCTATGTACTCTAAAAGCTCGCTTACTAAGGTCGAGGGCATACGCGGTTGGTTGTCATAACACGAACGGCCAATGTAACTTATGTATAAATTCTCACGGGCACTCAATAAAGCTTCTAAAAACAAGTAACGGTCATCTAATTTACGTGAACGGTCACCTTTTTGTTTTTTAGAATACGGCACTAAGTCAAACCCTATTGGCTGCACTGTACGTGGGTAGTCGGCATCGTTTAAGCCAAGCATACACACCACTTTAAACGGCACGGCGCGCATAGGCATTAGTGTACAAAAGTTAACTTGCCCCACTAAAAAGCGCTGCCCTACGCCTTTTTCTTGAATGCCTTGTTTTATCAGGTAGCTTACAATACGCTGCGAAACAGCTTGGTCGTAATCGCCATTATCATGGTGTTTTTTAAGTTCCTCTAAAACAGTTTGCAGTACCAGTAAGTCCCAACTGTCGTCGCCTTCGTTGTAATAAATAGCATTTATGAGCTCAGATAAAATATCCGCTTTATTACTAAGCGTATCATCAGGGGTTAGCTCATCTTTAAAGCGCTGCAGTACATCAATAAAATGCACTAGCTTATTAAGGGTATCAAGCGCCATGCCCTCTACTTCATCGGCACTGTAAATGCCGTTAAACGGGCATTGCTCGTCGCGCTGGGCTATGCCTAGCAGTAAGCGATTTAAACCATGCTGCCAGGTATTTAAATCTATTGCGGGTAAATCAAAGCTACTTTTGTGCTCAGCATTTATACCCCACTTTACGCCTACCCGCTCAAGCCAATATTGAATTTGCTCGTACTCGTGCGCTTCAAGGCCAAATTTTTCGGCAATTTGTGTTACTTGCAGTAAGTCGAGAATATCCGATACACCAAAACGCGAAAACGGCAAATTGGCCAAGCTGGCAAACGAGCTAAGCACAGGTTTTTCTTGCTCTATGGCTAAATCGGCCAAAGCATAAGGAATAAAGCGGCTGGTGTTTTGCGCGCCGCCAAATACCGCTTCAATATACGGGCTGTACGTACCCACATCGGGCATCATTACAATAATATCTTTAGGGGTGAGCGATGGGTTTTGATTAAACAAAGTAAGTAAATAATCGTGTAAGCGCTCAACTTCTCTAAGCGGTGTATGGCAATCACTTAGCGTAATACTGGTGTCGGTGTCGCTAATAGGCAGTTTACCCTCATTATTTATAAACCACTCTTTATTATCGGTAAGTGATTCGCCTTTAAATGCCAGTTGGTAAATCTCACTTTGAATTTGCCCTAGTAAACTATCGTCAAACGCATCTATAAAGCCATCAATCCAGCGCGCATCAAGTTGTACGAGTTGCTCAAAGTAATCGCGCCCTAGTTTTCCCCACGACGATAACAGCGGGTTACCTATAAAGTAGTATTCTTCGTCAGGGTTAGTTTGTTTTTTTTGCTGCGCTTCTAAAAGTGGCATTTTGGCGTATTTAGCCTTTATTTTGGCTGCTGTTTTTTCATCAACCACATCACCCCAATAGTGCTCACTTGGGTTAAAAAAGAACAAAAATACCTCTGTTTTTTTGCTCAGCGCTTCAAACACCTCAAGTTGTGAGCTGGCAATGGCCGATATGCCAAATAAACTAATGCGCTTAGGTAGTAAGCTATTATCCATATTCTCAAGGGCTGCAAGTAACTGCCCTTGCATGTTGGCACGATGAAATTGGCTTTGACCAAGTGCTTTACTGTGCGCCACCAGCTTTCGCCATAAATCGCTTTGCCACGGGGCAATGCTTACATCAACATCGTCAAGTTCATCTTTGCCGCTATCCCAGGTAGCAATCCAATGTGGGCGGTACATTAAATATTGGTCGTATACATCGGCAATTTTTTCACACAACGCAAAGGTTTTTTGCCCGTCTAGGTCGCCCTCTAAATACGTTTTTAACGGCAAATAAAGCGGCTCATTTATACAGCTGGGCAGTATTGTAAATAATTTCCAAGCAAGGTTTGGCTTATTAAATGCCGACTCTTTAGGCACATTGGGCAATAACTGTTGGTACAACTGCCATATAAAGCTCGATGGCAGCGGAAAATCAACCTGCGCGGCTATGCCTAGGTTTTCGCTTAAACCAATTTTTAGCCACTGTGACATACCCGGCGATTGCACTAATACCACTTCTTTATCGAATGGGCTTTGCAGCGGGTTTACTTTTAACAGCTGATTAAATTGAGCCTGCAGCGCTTCCATACGGTTTGATTGAATAATATTGAGCATACAACTGGAGTCCTTACTTGAAGTAAAACCAGTTTAAGATATTTTCATTTATAGGGGTAGCGCAATCAGTCAATTGGCACTAATAAATCAGCGAGTTAGCAGGTGGATTAAACACACAGCGTTAATTTTAATCACTGTGTGTTTTATTTATCAGGCCATTTTATTTATAAGGGCTAATGCTTGATAAGCTAAATGCGCTTTGCATAATCACTTTACCATCTATCCCTTTAAGCTTAAGTGAAATAGCGGGGTCGGCTTGCTGCCAATCTATGCTTAAATCGCCGTAATTCACATTGTGGGTGTAATCGCCAACGCGGTGTTTATTTGGGCTGACGTCTTTCCACTTTTCAGTAAGACCTGAGCTGGTCATTTCTATTAAAGGGTAATCAAGGTTTTGCTGATACTTTGATATTTCACCCCAGTGAGTATCGCCACTGATGATAATAACCCCATTCACTTGGTGTTTTTTAATTAACGCAAATAAACGGTTACGATCCTCTGGGAAGTTAGCCCACGATTCCCACCCTGTGAAATCGGGTAATAACTGTAAGCTTGAGGCAATTAGCTTTATAGCCGCAGGCTTTTTAAGCTCTTGCTCAAGCCATTGCCACTGCGCCTCTCCTAACATTGAGGCACCTTTCACCTCTGTTGGGCTATACGGGCCTTGGTTATTAAGCTTGCGCTTAGTGTAATATTCAAGCTCGCTTACGTGGTTAAGCGCATCACGGTTCCAGCGTAAATCGGGCATTATTACGTGTACGGTTTGCTCATCTTCACCATACATATACGAAGTGTAAATGCCGTCCGTGCGAGTGCGCCTGGGTGAGCGTTTAGGCTCGCCCCAAAAATCGAGCATAATTTGGCGAGATTGCTCTTTATGTGGATAGTCTTTACCAATATCGTTTTGACCAAAGTCGTGATCGTCCCACATCGCAATGATTGGGGTATTCGCTTTTAATGTTTTAAAGCCTGGTTTTGCACCTAATTTTTGGTACTTATTGGCAAGTACCGTCATATCGTTGGTGTCGCCGTAAATATTGTCACCTAAAAATATAAATAAATCGCCCTGCTCTTTATTAATGGTGTCAAATATTGGAATGTCTTTATCTTGATGCCCACACGAGCCAAATAAAATTTTTGAAGGGGCTGCCATAGTGTTTGCGCTAAACGCTACCCCGAATGCTAATACGGCGTGTGTAATAGGTTTTACTAACTGCTTCATTTTAAAATCTCGTTTCAGCCATACATTAGTTTTAACCTATGGCTATTAATAAAAAAAGCCCATCATTGATGGGCTTAAAACGGGTTTATTAGCTTAAAACGTAGCCGATAATGTCAGTGCTGCTGTACGTGGCGCACCAATAAAGTAAGTGCTGCCATTACCCGTACCACCGGCTAAATAACTTTTATCGGTAACGTTATAAACAACAAAGGCAACATCAATCGCTTTAAATGGCCCTGCGTTTATATCACTTGCGTAACCTGCGTTTAAATCAACCACAGTATAGCCATCAACTTCGCCGCGCTCACCGGTATATTTAGCCGATAAACCAAAGCGGAAATCGCCGCTAAAGTAATCGGTCGATAACACAAATAAGTCATCTACTGAGTCTATTACTTTTTCACCGGCTTCAAACCCGGGAGCATCGCCTTTGTACTGTGAGTCATTATTTGTGTAAGAGCTGTATATGCTCCATTGTGGGCTTAGCATATAACTTGCCGAAAGCTCTAAACCTTGTGATTCAATGCCTCCTACATTTAAGTAAGAGCCATTTGTACCAATAGTGTAATCAATACCGCCGGTATCACTGCCAGGGGCAATAAAGGTTATACGGTTATCAAACTCTATTGAGTATGCTGTTGCGGTAAGTTTTAAAGCGTTATTTTGATAACGTACACCTAAATCAATGTTTTCCGCAGTTTCTGGCTCTATGGCTGATAAATCAGAACTATCGCGCTCAAGTACACCGTCTTTAATAGCTGCAAAATTTTCGCTGTAGCTAGTAAATAGCTCAGTTGAGTTATTTAGCTGATACAAAATACCGCCACTGAACAACACATCAGAATCACTATTTACTTTAGCGGTTGTCGCATTTTGATAGTGGTCGTACTTTTCAATATCAACAAGGTACTTTTTAACACCTAAGTTAAGCGTAAAATCGCCAAGTGCCATTGAATCTTGCGCGTACCATTTTAGGGTGTCGGTTTCAAAGGTGTTTTTATACTGAGTCCAGTATGGTGTGCTATCAAAGTGATGATAAATACTGGCATTAATGACTTTGTGCCAATCACGAGACTCATCACGGTCGCTTTGCTCATACCAAAAACCGGCTTCTATGTCGTGCATACCAAACGTAGCTTGGTAGTTGGCAGTAACCCCTAAGCGGTCTTTTTTGTAATGCGTATGACGATACGACATAACAGGTATTGCGGTGTCGTCGTAACACGCCGGGTTTAAACCCGGGCCCGACTCCCACGGCCAGCTTAAGCTTGCTGTACAGCCTTCGTTTGGTGCCAGTGCATTTCCATCGCTATCAACAAAGCCGTAAGAGAGCGCATTAGTGCCGCCCTCTGTAGTTGGGTTGCCGTTTTCATCTACTGGGGTTGTTAAATACGGTGGGATCCAATCGCCACGGCCCGAGTTTTTATGATAATAAGGGCTCACTGTAATAAGTGATGTTGGCGAAAGTGCATATTCAAATTTTAAATACGCTAACGTATTTTCACGCAGTGTACCCCAGCCCTCGGCAAACATTTGGTCGTAATGTGGAATGCCGGTCCAGTCCCACGTTAGCTGATCCCACTCTGGCGTTTGCTCAAATTGCGCAAGGCTTACACTATTATAATTTGTCTCGCTTACATCATCGTAAGATAAACGCCCTGTAATGGTTAAATCTGTAAGCGTTGTCACAAATTTAAGCTCTGCGTGTTGGTTATCTTTTCCGCCGTTGCTACCCGAGCCAATCCAACGGCTAGTATCGGTTTGTGAATAACTTACATACGCTTGTGTATTATCAAAAATAGTACCGGTTTCATGCTTAACGTAATAACGGGTCGCATCGTGGCTACCTGAGGTGTAAGCAAAAGTGGTGCTGCTATCAAGGCTTGGCGCTTTACTTACAAAATTAAATGTACCGCCTAGCGCTTCAAGTGAGGCCGATTTAATATCTGAGGTGCCTTGGCCTACTTCTACTGTGGCTAGGTTTTCGGTATCTAGGTAACGGTTTGCTTTAGCGCCCCCGCCATAGTTTGAGCCACCGTTAGGAATACCATCAACGGTCATCCCTAATTGCTGTTGGTTTGAGTCAATACTAAAACCACGCATAGTAATAGTGGTAGACCAGTCATCGCCACCAAATGCATCGCCTTCATTTATGCTAATGCCAGGTAAGTTATCAATAACCGATAACACACTCGACACCGTTGTTTGTTGATCAAGCATTGCAGGCTCAATCACATTATTTGCGTAACTGGTTGGTTTAGCAGTAACGGTTATTTCTTCTATTTCGTTGTCATTTGCATAAGCTGACGTTGATACAGCCATAGCAATTGCTATGCTCAAAATCGATTTATTTGTTAAAGCGTACATTGTTGTCCCGTTTGGTTTTAATTATCTAAAGTAATTATGAAAGCGGGCACAGTATGGTTTCGTATTATTACAACAAAAATGAAGTTTATTGACAGAGGTGTTAAAAAATTGTGGGACTTTTATGGCTTTGTTATGTCATTTGTAAGTCAGCCTAAGCATAAATACCTAGGCTGATTTATATATAAATATTAAATTATTAGAAGAGTTTAGCTAACATTTCATCACTATAAGCAACAAGCTCTTCATTATTGGCCACTTTGCTAATGTAATCAGGGTTGGCAATAAATGGGCGACCAATCGCAATTAAATCAAACTTATCGTTGTTTATTGCTTGTTTTGCATCATCAAAACTGTAGCTGCCTACACCCACTAAGTTGGTTTTAGTGTTTGCGCGCAAATACTGCGAGGTTGTTTTACCTTCTAAAGAATCAAACTGGGTGCTGTCATCAAAAATACCACCATGAATATAGGCCAGTTTTTTCTCATCTAGCTGCGGTAATAAATAATCAAATACCGCTTTATCACGCTTATCTTCTTCCATATTAAAATAAGCCCCTGGCGATAACCTAATTGCAGTACGCTCGTTACCTACTGCATTAATAACCGCATCGGTCACTTCTATTGCAAAACGCGCCATATTTTCAGGTGTTTGCCCGTATTCATCTGTGCGTTCATTCGCAGCGTAATGTAAAAACTGATCAATTAAATAGCCATTAGCACCATGAATTTCTACCCCATCAAAGCCCGCTTCAATGGCGTTTTCGGCCGCTTTAGCAAAGTCGGCTATCAGTGAATTAATATCATCCTTTGTGGCCGCTTTTGGGGTAATGTAGGTTAGCTCACGCATACGTGGTACAGAGCCTTCAACACCAATTGCCGATGGCGCTAGTACGTCGCCGTCAAAAAAGTGAGGGTGAGCAACACGGCCAACATGCCAAAGCTGGGCAAACATTTTTCCGCCGTTTGCATGCACAGCGTCGGTTACTTTTTTCCAACCTTGAATCTGCTCACTGGTAAATAGTCCCGGTGTATTTGGGTAGCCTTGTGCATCTGGGCGAATAATCGTGGCTTCACTAATAATTAAACCGGCATCGGCACGGCGCGCATAATATTCAACCATATCTTGCGTCGGTACTAAATTGTCGTCAGCCATACAACGGGTTAAGGGCGCCATAAGTACACGGTTTTGAAGCTCGAGTGTGTCGTTTAGTTTAAACGGTGAAAGTAAATCTGTGGTCATTCTTTTCAATCCTTCTTTAAAGTATGTGTATGAGATGCGGCCTTTTCAATAACATTCAAGAGTTATTTTGAATGATCGCTCAAATTTATGAGAGCTTATACTGTTCAATCTTAAAATTAGATCTGCAAGGGTGAAATTAAATAATAACTTTTCAACACTCTGTCATATAACTCGATATACTGGTAACAGTAAAACTAAAGTAATAAAGAGTGAGCCAAGTATGACAACTGCAAATGCGACTGAAGAACAAACCCTAATTTTAGGGCTAGGGGCAAAAAAACGACTCGCTTTTATGTTTGAAACCGTACAGCAATACAAACAAGTATGGATTTTAAACGACGATGATGGCTGCGTAATGCTTGCCAACGAAGATGACGACTGTGTACCCGTGTGGCCAACCCGCGATTTTGCACAAGCTTGGGCCACGGGCGAATGGGAAGGCTGTACACCAAAGGCCATTCCGACTAAAGATTGGTTTAGCCGCTGGACACCCGGCCTTGAAGAAGACGACTTACTGATTGCGGTGTTCCCTACCGAAGATGACGACGGTACAGTGCTTTTTCCTGATGAATTTGAAAGCCAGTTAAAAATCCCTAAAAAGAGAAAGTACTAAGTAGCCAGTATCACGTTTTTTAATTTATAAACGCGGCCTAAAATAGCCGCGTTTTTTATATCTGCTTTCTAAAATTTAAATAAGCCTCGGTTATAGCCTTGGCATCTTCTATTTGTGGGTAGTGCCCAAGCTCAACAAACCCTTGTACGCGCGCATTAGGTATTGTTTTTTTATAGTGCTCAAGCATGTGTTTACCCGATATAGGGTCTTGCTCACCTGCAATAAACGTAATCGGTATATCGCTATTAATCATTGCCCCAACCCAGCGCTGTTCGTTTTGTTGTCGCTGTGTAATATATTTAATTAGCTTGGGCATCACTCGTAAACCATTGTTATAAATTAACAACGCCCAGAAGGTATTAATTACCATAGGGGCTGGTGGTGTATTTTTGCCAAAAATAGTGATTAAATTTTTAGCAAACTTTTGTTTGCTCATTAGCTTAGGTACTAGCCAACCAAGTTTTGAAAGTAGCAGCTTTTGTATAAATAAGGGTTTGTGTACTTGTGGAAATAGCCCACCATTTAAATAGCATACACTGTGTATACGTATTTCACTTTGAGCAGCAACTTGCCTTGCTAATAGCTCTTGCGCCACGGTATCACCATAATCGTGGGCTAGTATGTGTACATCGGTAATATTTAAACGCTTTAAAAATTGCGTGTATAAATCAGCCTGCTCTGTAATTTTATAAGTCGCGTTTATTGGTTTATCCGAAAGCCCAAAACCCAGCATATCAAGTGTTACTAAAAAGTAGTGTTTTATTAGCTCATCCCACATGCCTTCCCAGTCCCAGCTTGCACTTGGAAAGCCGTGAATTAAAAGTAGCGCGGGGTTATTTGCATCCCCCGCTGTTTTAGTAAAAATTTGATTGGCATTTATATCAATAAACTGCCCGTTTGTTTGCCACTGCGAAAGCGTATACATAGCCTGCACCCCATTACTTTTATTATTGTAATGGTTAGTTTTATCACAGTGAGCTTAAGTGTCACTAAAAATAAAAAGCCGATATTGAACATAAATATCGGCTTTTGGGTAAAATTTAATTCATCAATTTAAAGTACTAACGCGCCATAAATATTGGAAGTGTGGAGTTTGCAAGCATGTAGTTAGTCATACCACCAAAAATTTGTTCGTGAATACGCCTATGCGTAAATGCCCCCATTACCACTAAATCAGCATTATGCATTTGCGCTACTGACATAAACGCTTTAGCGGTTGATTGCCTGCCATTATTAAAAGTTACAAACTCACTTTTAATATTGTGCTGGGCTAAATATTTAACCACTTCATGGCCGTTTGGCATTTTATCGGCACTGCTGGCACTGGTACAAATAACCACTTTTTCTGCTTGTTTCAACAATGGTAGGCTGTAGTTAAGCGCACGCGACGCCTCTGTACTTGCGTTCCAACCAATCACCACTGTTTTTATATCAAAGTGGGTCATTTGCCTAGGTACCAGCAATATAGGTTTACCACTTCGCATAACCGATGCTTCAAAGGTCGAGGTTGATTTACCACTTTTAGACTGCGGAATAATAATTAGATCAGCAACCTTACCTTGCTCTGCAATTACCTCGCTACGCAAGCCTAAGTTAATATGCCATGTTGCGCTTGGGTGCATGGGATGCTCGGCGCTATCATTGCTGTATTTAACGTGTAGCTGTGTGCATAAATCAACAAATTCAGCTTTTAAATTCGCCGATTCGGTTGTCGCGAAGCGCCCGGCTACAGAGTCTAGCTCTTGTACTAATTCAGAGGGTAAACCAAGCTGCCCTGTTGGTAAAAAACGTTTTGGGTCTAGGTGCGTGTGAAAAACATCAAGGTGCGCATTAAAATACTTAGCAATAGCTAAGCCTCCTTTTAAACGCTCTGTAACGTGTCCACTTGTAGAAAGTGGCATTAAAATAAGCTTAGGTGAAATCATAACTATGTCCTTCTTAAGCGGCTTTTAGGGTGCCAAGTTAAAAAACGTGTTGAGCATTAATGCCCAACACGTCAACCTTCAAAGCGCTGTAAAGCTTGCCACTTCTTGCAAGTAGCCTGTGGGTAAGTCTAATACCATAAAGTGCGATAGGGTCAGTAAAAATGCTAACGCGCAGGTGGTAAGCGTTAATGTTCTAACAATCGAAATGCGCGCTTTTACCAGTAAAAATATAATAAAAAACAGCGCTATAGAAATCACATAACCAACTAAAAAACACCCAGCAAGTAAACCACAGAGCCAAAATACATAATGCCAAAGGCCGGTTACGCTTGAGTCGTTTACATACCCTGCGGATACTTCGTTATCGTAATTTACCGCGTCATCTACTTTATTTAGCAAAAGCGTTATAAGCACAACACCTGAGAGTATTAACATGAACGAGCACACCACCGCGGGGAAGATGCCACCTAAAAATGAGCGTTGGAACGAGTCATACAAACCGTATGCAAACACCAAACAAATCAAGCCAGAAAACGCAATTTGTGGTTTTAGGTTAGTTGGTTTTACCTCGGCACTAGCCGTATTTTTATTGGCTTTTTCTTTTTTAGCGGCCTTGATTGAGTGACGCGCTGCAAAGAAAATAGAAAGCACAGTTAAAGCACCAATAATAATAACGCCCGGTTTTAATAAAAACTCTATGCCGTCAAACTGAATAGCTTGATAAAGGTAAGTTTCCATGCCGCTTGCTAGTACAAAACCAATTAAAAATGCAGGTCGTGGCCAGCCAAAACGTTTCATTAAAACACCTAAAATACCAATGCCTATAAGTGCTACTAAATCGCCTAAATCGCGCGTTGCCTGAAACGCTGCAAAAAAGATCACCATCACCATAAAAGGGGCCATTAGCGTATAAGGAATAGTGGTTACTTTTGCAACCCATTTAGAGATAAGTAAGCACGCGCCCGCGCCAATTACATTAGCAAGTGCAAGTGACCACACAATTGTGTAGGTAACATCAAGGTCGGTGGTGATCATCGCAGGGCCAGGCTCTAGACCAATAAGCACCATGCCACCTAAAAATACAGCCATGCTGCCAGAGCCGGGAATACCAAATAGTAAGGTAGGAATTAAGCCTCCGCCTTCTTTAGCATTATTAGATGACTCAGGCGCAATAACACCGCGAATATCGCCTTTACCAAAGTTTTCGGTGTCTTTAGAGGTTTGCACTGCATGACCATAAGAGATCCAATCTACCACACTGCCACCAAGGCCTGGTAATGCGCCAACAACACAGCCAATAGCAGCACAACGTGTTGCTAACCATTTATTTTTAACAACATCTTTTACGCCTTCAAACCAACCGCTACCTAGCTCAGAGGCTTCTGAAATAGAGCGATTTTGACGCAGTAAATCAATAATTTCTGGTAATGCAAAAATACCTAAACCAACAACCACTAACGGAATTCCATCCATTAAATAACCGTTATCAAATACCATACGGTATTCACCTGTTGCAGGTGCGCCGCCAAGAGACCCTAAACATAACCCTAAACCACAGGCGCTTAAGCCTTTTACCAGGCTATTACCCGCAAGTACGCCTACCATGCTTAAACCTAGCAAAGTCAGCATAAATAATTCGGCCGAGCCAAATGCTAAAATAACGGGACGGGCAATCAGTACAAACAGCGTTAAAATAATTGCGCCAAAAAGGCCACCAAATAACGATGAGGCAAACGCCGCTGAAAGCGCGCGTGCTGCTTGGCCCTTTTTAGAAAGAGGAAAGCCGTCAAGCACGGTTGCCTGAGAGCCACTTGAGCCTGGGATGCCCATTAATACCGAGGTGAAGGTGTCAGAGGTGGGAATAACAGCGACTAAGCCAATAAGCATCGCAAGTGCTGAAATGGGGTCCATACCATATAAAAATGGCAGTAATAACGATAAACCCGCTATGCCGCCTAAACCCGGAAAAATACCAATCAGCAAGCCTAAAAAAACGCCGCCGCATAAATACATTAAGTGTGTTGGGGTAAGAATAGTTTGTAGCGCAATTAAAAATGCATCTAACATACTGCTCTCCTTAGGTTAAAAAAGTGGCTCACGAATGCGAGCCACTTTGTGTACAACAAATCAACAAGGCTTATTAAAAGCGCGCGTTGTAGTTTTCTGTAAGGTAATTTCTTACCCATTGCTTGTCAGTTTCAGAAATTGTAAGTGCTGAATTAAGTGTGTTTACCGCATCTTCGTGTACAAGTTGCGGGTATTGGCCAAGTACTAGCTCAGACTCTTCTTGAAAGTTGTCTTGATCAATTACGCGTTGAGCTGCACTGCGCCAAGATGCAATAACGTCATCAGGTGTGCCTTTTGGTAAAAACAGGCCTTTTTGCGCTGCAAAGCCCGCTACAAAAAAGGTTTTCCATACGTTGTATTCCACGCCCGTTGGCTTTTTGCCGTGGATCATTTCGTATACTTCGCCTACGTGTGGTAAGTCAGGAAATGTTGGGTCGCGAACAATTTTGCCTTCTTTATTAAGTACACCAAACGACATAAGTGGAATGGCTTTGCCTTCATCAACGAGTGGTTGTACTTTTTTTAAGTAGGCAGAGGTAGTTTGAAAGTCGATATCCACCTCGCCACGTTCAAACGATAAACGGGCGCTGCCACGGCCTTTCATACCAAAAATGGCGTGTATGTCTAAATCAAGCATGTCGAAGGCTAATAAACCCACTAAGTCCATTGATGCTGCACGTTGGCTACCAAATTTAAGTTTTTGACCTTGTAATTTTGCAAGCTCTGATGCGTTTTTAATACCAAGCTCTGGGCGCACATATACTACCGCCCCCGTCGGTGTGGCCATAATGAAATTCCAGCGTTTTACATCGTATCTAACGCGCGAGTCACCTAGTAAGTAAGGAATTTGCGTAGAGGCAGAAGTACTAAATACATTTAAACCATTAGCCTTACCTCGGCGCTCAAACCGGTTAGCGCCTTTAGTTGAGCCACCACCTGGAATATTTTTAACCACAACCACAGGCTTGCCATTTAAGTGCTGAGAAAAACGCGGGCCAAAAAAACGAGCCCATGTGTCAGAGCCGCCACCTTCTTTAAAAGGCACAACCCACTCTACTCGCTCACCATCAAAGCTTACTTCGTCGTTATTGTTTGCATAAGCTGAGCTGATACAAGTGCTTGCTGCTAACACAACAAGCATTGCTTTTAGTCGATTAGGTGCAAAAGTACCAAATGTAATCTTCATAATTTGACCTCTGTTATTCGCTGCAATTATTTAAATAGGTCCTAATAACGTCATTGCATCTATTACGTAGATGAAAGTATTTCGTTAAAAGAAGTTAACAACAGCTAGACTAATAGCCGAAACTGTCATCTACCTGTCATCGATGCCAAACTATCCATTAATTTAAAATTATTTATAAGCTATTGTTTTTAAATGCATTTACTTTTAATTATTTTTAATAAGGGTATAAAAAATGCGATAACAGACAATCTGTTATCGCATTTAAGGTTGGTGCACTAAGGCTCTATACCAATTTAGCTTAGTTAAATGAGCTATTTTTAGGTTGGTATAAGTTAAGCAATTTTACTTTCATCCCATACTTTTGCAGGTATGTGTACTTCGCCTTTAAATAACATTCTGGCAGTGCGCATTAACCCTGCCGATTTTATATCGAGTGTATTGTTCTCAAAGCTACCCTCTAGGAGTAAATCAATTTTACCGCTGGGGTGTTCAACCACAATACTTTGCTGATTTGAGGTTTGTGGGGTGATCAAATCGTACGCCACACTACCTGGCAACATACAACTTACACTCACACAAATTGCACCAGTTACCGAATGGCTGGTATGGCAATTTTGCGGCACAAAATAGCGCGAGGTAATTGTACCGCCAAATTGTGGAACCGACAGTAAACCGACTTTTGGAATCACTTTTCCGGTGGCATCCCCTAGGCCCATTTTTAATGAAGCTTGCAAACGAATGCTTTCAATTTTTTGCAGTAACTCGCTGTTTGCATCAAGCTCTTGTTTAGTTTCAGAGCCTTTTACACCCAGTGATTGCGCCGGTATTAGTACCATTGGCATGGCAGCATCTACACAACTAACCTCTACGCCATCAAAGGTATCGCGGGCAGAGCCTGTAGGCAAAAGCTCGCCTGTTTTTGTGCCACACACATCAAAAAACTTCAGCAAAATAGGGGCACCCGAGCCTGGCACGCCATCAATGGTGGCATCGCCTTCGTACTCAACAAAACCGTTAGGCGTTTGTACTACAACCTCAATAAGCGTGTTTGTATTTACGTTTTTTACTCTTACTCTTGTTTCGCCATCATTTGCTGTTACTAGACCGTACTCAATAGCTAAAGGCGCAGCACCGGATAAAATATTACCGCACGAAGGCGTTATATCTACTTCATTTTGCTCAATTGAGACTTGCGCAAATAAGTAGTCAATATCGGCATCAGGGTCGGTTGAGCGCGAAATAATAGCCGCCTTACTGGTAAGCGAATTACCACCACCTACACCATTTACTTGTAGCGGGTCGCCTGAGCCCATTGCTGCCGTTAAAATTTCTTTGCGTTTTTCCCACTCTCTAGGTAAATCGTTGGCTAAAAAATAAGTCCCGCGAGACGTTCCGCCACGCATAATGACACAAGGTATTTTTTTTTGAATAGTCATAATAATCCAGCTTCTAATTCAATTTAAATGAGCAGAAATGGGTTAGTTATTACTTAAAATAACCACGCACTCTTGCACTTGCTCTTGTTTGCTTTGCAAAGATTGAGGGGCAAAATTAGTATTACTTGCAGTCCCTGTAGCTGCTGTCACTTGATTGCTATTAGCACGAAAGTGAACCGCTCTCGGCATCGGTTTTAACTGAGATGTAGTAAGTGATGAATTCATAATTTCGCCCTATCAATGCAATAAAAAACACGTAACGCCGTTATAAAAACGTTGCCCTTTTTTTAAGAATAAGGAGCCAAACTGTCACTAACCTGTCACGAATTGAAAATTGATTAAAAAAGTAACTATTATAAAAACTAAAAAGCGCGCACCATTTGCATGGTGCGCGCTAAAACCTGTCGAAGGGTTATTTAAAACTTAATGGTGTAATCTACATAAACACGGTGATCGGCTCTATCGCCTTTTACACCATCAACACTGCCAGTTTCATCTGTGGTGTAATCTAAAAATAACCAGCGTAGGCTTAAGCCCTTAATTGTGGCTACTTTATAGCGTGTATCAATTGCCCAGTACTTTTCATCGGCTGTACCACCAGCCTTACCAAGGGCCGAATTTTCTGCATCGCTGCCGCTGGTGTAATAAAATTTTGTGGTTAAACCTGGTGCCACTGCTTTTAGGTCAACGCCTAAGCGAGCCTGCCAGGTTGACTCATTTTGGTTTGTTAAATCTGCGCCAATTAATGAACGAGTGGGAAACGGGTTAGTCCCGTGATCGCCACTAAAATTATCTTCAATCCAGGCATCGTTCACCTTGGTAAATGCGGCGCCTAGTGTCCAAATATCTTTTTTCCAATTCGCATCTAGGTAGTAGGCAAAGCCATCGTTTTCACTTTTAGTAACGCCTGAAACCGCACCGAGTGCATCTTCATCATCTAAATCGCCCCCCTCTGCGCCGGTTACAAATAAATCACCATCGTCTTGTGAGGTAAATACGCCGCTTGAAAGGGTTAACTTACTTTGATCGAGCTTAATAGCGTAGCTGCCTTTAAGCCCAAACTTTGATAAGTAATCGTGAGAATTTAAATACTCCGCGTCTATTTTTAGCGCCTCTTTTTTGTAGCTTGCGCCCACCCCCCAAATTACACTAATCGCGCCTTTGTCTGACTGATCGGTAGAAAAATCTTCCCATTTGTCATCGTGGCGGCGGCTCCACTTATCGTAGGCGTAACCATATACTTTGGTATTACCAAACTTGTAGTCACCAAATACTCCTCTAAACGTATTTGGAATTGCGCGGCTACCCGAGCTTTTTAACAGCATGCTTTTGGTTTTTTGCCCGCCTATTTTTACATGGCCATTATTGCCAAGTTTAACGTCGATAAAATATTGACCAAATTTAGAAAAGCTATCGTCAACGCCGCCTTTTTCATCCCCTGCAGGTAAAATATTATTTTGTGCGCTGCCGGTTGAGTTGTAATTAAGTACAGTATAATTAGAGACACCCATGCTAATTAAGTCATTAAAATAGCCCGATTGATAATTGAGCTCTATACCTTGTGCAAAGGTTGAGTCGTCACTGGCGTCGTTGTCGTAATCGCGGTCAAAGAAAATTGACCTTAGCTTAATATTAAATTCGTCTTGCTCTGTAAGCCCATTAAAAGAAGCATACGAAGGAAGTGAAACACAAGTTAACATTGCGCCTGTTACTGCAAATATTTTAGAGAACCGTTGAGCCATAGTTATCTCCGCTACCTTGTTTAATTAAATTTATAGTTGTGTGTAGTGCGTATCAGCGTATTCATGTTGCAATCTACAGGGCAAACCTGTCACAAACCTGTCACAAGATAATTACATTTTAGGCAATTGTATTTTTTAGCTATTAAGCTAAAACTATAGCTTATCTTGTTATAAAGGAAGGTATTTGCGTATTGTAAACTTAGCAGTAATTGTTTAGTGTCTGCACAACTTAAAATGATATTTTTTTAATTGCGACTTTGCAGGTGTGCTTAATGAGAATTTTAGCAGTTGAAGATGACGAAGTATTAGGAGAAGCAATTTGCCAACGTTTCACTAAAATGGGCCAAGGTATAGATCTTGTAACCAGTGGTGATGTGGCTAATTCGCTGTTAAAACGCCATAAGTACGACCTTATTTTGCTTGATTTAAACTTACCCAATTTAAACGGTGAACAAATTTTAAAAAAGCTCAGGGCTCGCTCATCAAATACGCCTGTATTAATTTTAACGGCGCGTGCCCAAGTTGAGCACCGTATAGAATTACTCGACTTAGGCGCCGACGACTACCTGACAAAACCCTTTGATTTTGGCGAATTAGAAGCCCGTTGCCGCGCTCTACTTAGGCGTAACCAAGGCTTAGGTAAAGACATTATTAGTTATGGCAATCTCGATTTTGACCGAAAATCATGCACGGTCACTATTGCTAAAGAGCTTATTGATTTAAAGCAACGCGAATTTAGATTACTCGAAATATTTTTAACTCATCAAGGTAAAGTGCTTAATAAAGATGAGTTACTCGATCACTTATATTCGTTTGACGACTCACCTAGCCCTAACGCCATAGAAACCTACGTAGCAAGGCTTCGTAAAAAGCTGGTAAATAGCAGTGTCGATATAAAAACACTGCGCGGTTTAGGCTACCTTTTAGCACAGTGTAATGAATAGCAAAACCCTCCCCTCTATTCGCCGACAGCTACTTACAATAACCATTACTCTAATGGTTATAATCACACTTATTACCTATTTTATGGCTAATAATTACAGTAAAAACGCCGCCCAAATTTCATACGATAGGCTACTTGCCAGTGCTGCTTTACAAATATTTGAAAATACCCACATTGATTACCACGAAATTATTGTTGATTTACCCAGCGCTACATTCGAAACTCTTTCGATGGCCTCAAATGACAGATTGGTGTATCAAATAACGCAAAATCAAGGGGAGCACTTAACCGGCTACAAAGGCTTATACCAACACATTTTGCAAAAAGCCAACACTCAGTGGCAACGTACAGAGTATGACCCGCGAGATAACCTACTGATACAATTTTGGGAAGGTGATTACAAAGGCGAAAACTATCGCTTTATTTTACTCTCAGATAAGCTTTATGAAGTGGGTGAATCGTTCGATGTAAATATTTTAATAGGCCAAACAACCCAAGCGCGCGATCAGCTCGCCTATGAAATGAATTTAAATGTTATACAAATGGTTATTTTGACTTTCGCAATCGCAATAGTGCTTATATTGCTGGGAGTGAATCAAATTTTGCGCCCTATTTACAGTATAAATAAAAAAATACGCAAACGTTCGCCTACTGACTTACGCCCGATTGACATGTCAGTTCCTAAAGAAATGGCCGATTTAGTGTCAACCATTAACCATTTTATATCACAATTAGAAGTCTCGCTTAATCATTTAAAACGCTTTACCGGCGAAGTGGCCCATCAAATAAGAACGCCCCTTGCAGGCCTTAAAAGCCAAGCGCAAAATGCCATTGAAGAAAGCGATGAAAAAATAAGAACAGAGCAGTTAAATCGTGTTTTATACTCAACAGATTTACTCGACAGCACCGTGACCCAACTGTTAAACCAAGCAACCCTTGCGCATCGTTTTCATAGCCAGCCATTAATAACGCTTTCGTTGCCGGAGCTGGTAAAGTCTGTGTGTAGAGATGTTGCGGTATCGGCGATTCAACGTGGCGTGATCATCACATATCAGGGTGATGATAACTTAATGATTAGTGGCGATTCGTTTGCACTTAGCCAAATGCTACGCAACATTTTAGAAAACGCGATTAAATTTAGCCCGCAAAATAAAGAAGTAAATGTGTCTACCGAGCTTCATAGTACAGATAGTGGTTACATAGCCCGTTTATGTGTGGCTGATCAAGGTGTAGGTGTACCCGATGCGCAAAAACAACATGTGTTTGAACGCTTTTACAAAAGTAAAGGCGACCCACGTGCTGGCAGTGGTTTGGGATTAAGTATTGCAAAGGAGGTGGCAGAACATCATAAAGCAGAGATTAAACTGCTTGATAACACCCCGTCAGGGCTTATTTTTGAAATAAACTTTCCGCTCATGCTAACAGAGGACGAACATTGAAATTTTTATCGCTGATTTATATTGCCGTTGTTTTTACGTGCTTTGTAGGCTCGCCATTCGTTGCTGCAAAAACTCCTTTAGTATTTCCTGCACAAAGCGAAAACAAGTCAGTACTAAAAATATATGGCGGCGCCGATAAAATGGAAATTGCCCCTTTTTTATCGGCCTTTCAAAAAAAGTACCCATTTGTACAAGTTGATTATTATGAGCTGAGTACCTTCGAAGTGTATAGCGAATTTTTAGCCGACGTTAATAACCCGCCCGACGTTTTATTAAGTTCAGCAATGAATTTACAAGTAAAGCTAGTTAACGATGGCTACGCACAGCCTTACAGCTCTGAGCAAACAAAGAAACTCCCCGCATGGGCTAAATGGCGCAATGAAGTGTTTGGCTTTACTTATGAAACCGCGGTAATTGCATTTAATAAAGAATTTTTAGGTGAAGAGGTCGCACCAAGTAGCCGCAACGAATTACTTGAACTCATACGTAGGCGTAGTGACAAAATTAAAGGCCGAATTGGCATTTACGATATTACTCAGGTGGGTATAGGCTATTTGCTGTGGGCTCATGACCGCGAGCAAAGCTCCAGCTATGGCCGAATGCTTGAATCGTTTGGCTATCACAGTACGCGTGTATTTAGACGCAGCGCCGACATACTCAAGGCCCTTTCAACGGGTGAGCTCACTGTTGGCTATAACATATTAAGCTCTTATGCGCGCACCTGGGCGGCGCAGCACCCTAATATTATTGTAGTGCAACCTAAAGACTACACCTCGGTTATTATGCGCAGCGCCATAATTCCTAAACACGCAAAAAATGTTATTGGCGCACAACTATTTATTGATTATTTAGTGTCTGTACAAGGGCAAACAGACATGGCTAATTTTACTAACTTTGAACCAATAAATAACGAAGTAAGAACTAAACAAAAACACTTACTTGATATATCAGAAGGTCAGCTGCGCCCTGTCCCCCTCGGCATAGAAATATTAGTGATAGACGATCAGATGAAGCGCCAAATAATCATTCAAGAATGGGAAAACGCGTTATTTGAGTACCAATAAGCCAATGGGCTTAAAAAGTACGTCTGGCTAATTGTTAATATTTAAGTCTAAGACTTTTCGCTCCCTACAGGGTTCCTAAAGAATTTAACTAATAATTAGGCGTTTGTTAGTACTGCTTTATTTTTGTAATGCAATACAAAAATTTAATCTAGCTGGCTTTAATCTTTTTTATAATCACTAAAATTAATGATATTACTGGTATCTGTTATTTCGTTTGATGGGCCGTCATCATATTTTTGGTCAGTGACAAGCGATTGGCAGTAACTTAATAAACGCTCTATGGGTATAAACTTCTCCTTGCGGCCAGTTGTTTTATTAGTAATACGTTTAGGTTGGGTGTTTAAATAAATAGCTAACTCAATGGCTAGATCTTTAGGTAAATCATACAACCCCTCTTCCTTTAGTGTTTGGGTAACCCAAAGTGCGGCGTCGCTAATATGGCCACTTATACTTAAATCGGTATTTTTAACCCAATGCGGAGAAAACTCTATTTTAGATAAATCACTCAACAGCACCGTTATGTCGCTGCGTGGTATTAGCTGATAAACCTCAAGCGTTTCTGCCATCATTAATTGCCACTCATATTGTAGGCACTGCGTTAACTCTTCTTGCGATAGCTTTAAACTAACCGGTATAAAAAACGTAAAACGGCTATTGGCCTCACAAACAATGATTGTTTTTTCACGAGATTTATAGCTGTTATCAATAATCTGTAATTGCCAATTAAAGCAATTTTTATCGCTTATGAGGGTATTTACCCCCGCTTGTTTACCGAGTTCATGTGGCAAGCGAGGTAAATCAGCTTTTAAGTATTTATTAAGTGCGTTTGAGGCGCAAAGTTGAAATTTCATAAAGTTAACCAAATTTACCAGCAGCTAGATCTTGAACCCCTTCTGGGTGTAGTAGCCTGTTTGCTTTTTTAGCTAAAATGCCAAACGCTACTTTTTCAAGTTTGGTATATGCCACTTTACTAGTCGTATCGCTTACCTCAAGTGCAGAATAACTTGCCGGTGTTTTGAGCCAATCACAAAACGCTTGTGGATTAATTTCAATATCACTATTAGCATTTAAATGCGTAGCAACAAGCTCCTGCCTTTGTCTTAAGCCAACTGTATTTTGCCATTTCAAATATGAGCAAAGTATTGCACCATCGATATTTTCTAGACCTTTTACAGCTGCGGTTAAGCCACCAAATTCATATGATTTAGCTTTTTTTAATAAATATTTAAAAATAAAATTATCTAAATCCATCATTTCACAATTACCACGCCTTGCGTACAAGGCTCTATCAAAAGTAATTTCCCACCGTGTCTTTCTTACCCCTAATTCCGCAGCGAATTCTTCAGGTAACTTTATATTCCATATTAAATTTTTATGTGTTGTATCGACTATTTCAACATCTAAATATTCAAACATACCCACCGTAAAAGACTGCACGTGCTCAGAGGTTATATTTAGCTCCTCTTTCATCTCATTTGGGTCATACCCTGCGGCGTGCTCAAATAATTCACGCTGTTTAGATGCTGAACTTTTTGCTTTATTTAACGCCTCTTCAATACGATCACGCGTTCGTGTAATACCATCTCCAATCGCATCCTCTAAAATACTCTCAACATCAACAAGGTCTGCAATTTCACCCATTATATCTTCGCCCAACCGTTCGTTATATTCTCCGCTCAACGTTGATAAGTCGCCAACTACTTGCTCTATTCTTTCTTGCATTAATTCCATTATTTGATCATCCATAGACTCAGGCGAATACAAGTTAAAAACCACAACACGATGTTTTTGTCCATATCGATAAAGCCGACCTATTCTTTGCACTAACCGCATTGGGTTCCAAGGTAAATCGTAATTGATCATAATGTGGCATTTTTCTTGAAGGTTAATACCTTCACCGCCTGCCTCAGTCGAGATTAAAAATTGACCTTCACCTTCAAACCTTTCTATGGCACTTCTTCGGTCATTATGTTTCATAGATCCATTAATTAAGCCGACACATCCCATTCCCAAACACTGCTCTAAAGCATTTTTTAAATATTCTTGGGTTGAGCGGTACTCTGTGAAGATTAAAACTTTCTCAGCCCTATTACTGGCTAAAATTGAAGGTATTAAAGTATCAGTAAATTCTTTTAGTTTAGGATCACATTGCAGCACTTCTTCGCTTTCTGCAATTAATACATCGAGTTGTTCAAGCTCACCTGCAAAGAACTCTTTATTTTTTAAACTCAAAACTTCATTTTCTTCTACTTCGCCCAAATAGCGTTCATCTTCAAAAAACTCACTATCATCAAATGGCTTTGATGCTTCAATTAGGCGCAATTTTCGATTCCTAAGTGCTTTGTTAATAGCCTTTGCACTCGAAGCAGCAAGTTTTCTATAAACAGTCATAACAAAGCCAATCGCATAACCGGTTTGCCCCATTTCATTAGCAGTTAAATAACCCTTTCTTAGATATGACTGAAGCGACTCGTCAAATGCCCTCATTGAGTCATCATGAGGAACTCTAATTGCTCTAGTCGTTTTACCTTTAAAAATAAAATTCCCTTCAATGTCAGTTACATCAGATTTATTATTTCTAATCATCATTTCTGAGAGGATTTCAGGGTTTAAGGAAAGAGTCTGTATTTCTTCTTTTTTATCTGGATTAAGTAACATTAATAAACTTTGAAACTTATCTGGTTTACCTTGGTGGGGCGTTGCACTTAATAACAGCATATCCCTTGTTTTTGATCGTAAAAGATTTGCTAATTGAAACCTATGGGATACATCAAACTGTAATCCATACTGCCGTCTACTTAACCTATGCGCTTCGTCAAATATAACTAAGTCCCAATCATCAGCTCTGAGTAATTTATCTAAATGTCTATCATCTTTAAACTTATCAATTGAGCCAATAACATGTTTATACATCCCCCATTCACGCGTATCTTCAATAGAAAAGTTATCGCCATAAATCCTAAACTCACTCAACCCAAATTTATGATGTAGCTCATCTTTCCATTGAGCTGTTAAGCCAGCAGGAGTAATTAATAAAACTCTATCAGCTTGACCTCGCTGCTCAAGTGCTTTGAGTAACATGCCAGTTTCAATTGTTTTACCTAAACCTACGTCATCGGCAATTAACCAGTTAGAGTGACCCGACGCTAAAATGCGATGCACTAAGTGCACTTGATGGGGTAAAGGATCGATGTTCATACGGGATAAAGAACCGGTATTCTCATTCCAATTTTCAATAGCGTGCGCCAGTACTTTTAATCTAAATTTTTCAGGTGAAGCCTCATCACCAAAATCTTGTGTGCAAAAGCGGTGTTTGACTCCTTTTATCCAGGCTAGTCTTTCAAAAGGCAGCCACCGCGTTGTGCCTGTGTTTGAAAAATTCACTAATACTTGATGAAAGCCTGCAATTTCCTGTGTTTTAAGAACAACACCTTCTCCTAAAGACTTTTCACTATTCGAAACAGGAACGTGCTGTACTTCCATACCAACCTTAAAGCCAGAGACAACTGATGAAAGTAATTCTAATGTTTGACGCCTCAGCGCTGACCAATGGATTTTTAAAGTAATCCCATCTAAACCTTCCATTACTTGCTGCACTAATCCATCACCCAACTTTTCATGCCTAACCCAACAACGCTTTACGGGCTTTAGTCCATTATATTTATTCATAGTTTTTATCCTTTTCATCTTCAGGCAAGAAGCTTCTAAAATAATCTAGTAAATACTCTCGGGTATATGTATCAGAGGTGTAGTAACTTGGTGGCGCATTTTTAGCGAATAAATCTACACCATACTCATTTAATTTTTGCATCTCTTCAGAATGGGTTTGACTCGCCCAAAGCTCATCAACATGCTCATAGTCTTGTGCCTTACTAAAACCACCTATAGAGGAAGTAATATTTCTTTCATTTAACCGATAATTAAATAAATATTTTATAAAAGCAGGAAAACACAATCTAAGAATTTTATGGTCGTACCAATAGTCAAATTCCTGTTCTAATAAATCATATACTTCTTCAAAGCTTGGCAAATCAGTAAAAGTCCTAATTAAACGAAGTGCCTGTCTCCAGCTAAAGTGTCGATATATTGCATCCGTTGACTCGCCAGATACATAAGCTTTAGAAAAAGCAATCCAATATCGAGGGGAATCTAGCCATAAATTTTTAACTTCGAATGCAAGCATTAACTCATCTAGCGTTGCACCTGCTGCAACTTCTCGCTCTAATGCCCTTTTTGCATTAACCCATCCTTTTATACAAAGTACCTCGGTTAAAAAAGGCAAAGCACTGCGCTCCCAATCAAAAACAGTTATTAGGTCTGCAGCCTCTGCTACAGCGCGATCTTCTTGAGTAAATGTATTATCGAGTACGCCATTATCTGTTAAGTCTTCAACTTCATCATCAAATGAGTCATCCCATAACCCATAAAGATCATCTCTAAATGTATCAAAACTACCAGCCTCTACTTCAATACTTTCATCAAAGTCAGCTAAATCACCAAACCTTTCAATCTCTAGGTCATCTTCAATTAGATCGTTACCTTTAAGCTCACTAGGTTCATCACTAATCAAATTAACATTGCTTTTCGCAAGTAAAACCGTATTCATAGCCTCAGTAAAAGCAGGTGCTTTTACTGGTTGCTCTTCTTCTTTATTTTGACTACTCATTTCATCAGTAGCCGACTGTTTGGCATGTTGTAATATGCCTTGCAGCTCACTAGTATCAGGCTGTAATGGCTTAACTGCATCTTCTTTTAAAGCGTTTAAACTCTCACGTTTAGTTTCTTCATGCAGCGCTGCCCCCCCCTTGTAATCAAGGCCTTTAATTTTTGATTTAACAACTATTTTAGGTATTTGCTGAGTATCTGCAGGTGGCGATGTGCCTTTACCCTTTAAAGTTAAAACAGCACGTTTTGGTTTATTTTCTTGCGTCTGCTCATTATCAGAAGAGGGTTTATTAGCAGCATATTTCAAGCTGGGTTGCACACTGGCCGGCTCAGAGTTATTTACATTATCGCCTTGCTTAACTCGCTGCTGAGTATTTTTATTTAAACTTAATATCTGCCTTGCTAAGTCAGCATCTTCGGGGGGGCTTGATTTATGAGACGGTTTTACACGAGTGACTTGCTCGGTGTGGTGGCTGGTAACACTTTGTATTGCTGTCTTTTGGGTACTTTTATTTAAACTTACTATTTGCTTGGGAGCTGCAGCTTCTTTTATCTCATTAGCGTGTAATACAGGTTTTAAGCTTGTTTCTGGCTCTGAGTGTTCGGTTTTACTACTAGTATCGTCAGCAATTTTCGCTTCTTTATTAAACAACTTAGTTTTAAGCGACTTAAAAACACGCTTAACTTTATGTTTAATCGTTACTTTATTTGTGGCCTCTGGCGCTTTATGCGGTTTTAAGCTCAGTACCTTTCTTTGCGCTGACTGTGGGGGTGTTTCATCATCAAAGGTATATTCGGCTTCGGTTAAGCTAGTTTCTTGCTCAGCCAAAAATGACAAATCAGCCTGAACAGGTAAATCAGCGTCATTTTTAGCCTCGTCCGCTGTGTGTTTGCTAAGTGTGTTAAACGATATTTTACCCGCACGATCAAAGTCTCCCACTTTATAATAAAGTGGCGTCAGGCTATTAAGTACCTTAAGCGAAAATGGCATTTCCTGCTGCCAGTGCTCTAATAACTTAATTGCGCCTTTAACATCTGCTTTTTCGACTAAGTCAGCGGCTTGTTTTAAAAGCTGGGTTTCAGTTATGTTTTTATTTAATTTACCTTGGGTCATTTAACATCCTTGTTAATTTGTTGTGTTATTAATTACCTAAAGCTCGCCTGCAAAGGCTTTTTGGCTTAGTGAGTTAAACAATTCGCTATTCAAATTTGAAGAATCATCATAATTTAACTTGGAGGCTAAAAACCTTTTACAAACATTCTCATATTCATTTTGAAGTTCAATAGTTGGAACGATAATTTCAAATGATTTTACATCGTTCTGATTGATACTTGATTGATTCACCGCATCTTTTGAACAAGTCGCAATTTGCATTTTAATATTTGGCATTTGCAGCTGTTGCACTAGGAATCTAGGGTTTAGCTTTGTTTCATCAACTTTAAAGTTCATCATGTTGGATTCAAATACGGTTGATTCTTCAATATGTTGGGCAAAGCCACACTTTCCTAAGTACTCTTTGCTATTTACTCGGTTAATGACAATACTTCTTTCTGAAAGGCCAAATTTTTCCATTTCAGCATCAGTAATTTTTACACGCTTTAATTTTGATTGGTCAGATAGTACACCATCATAAAATCCATCAATTCTTAATATCCTCGCTCCACTTCCATAGTCGCTTGCAGGTTTATAAAGCCCATTAGTTGGGCCTTTTACTATCATTTCACCAAGACTCTTAACTTCCCACCCTTTAGGGTTGATGGCGGGATCGCCGAACATGTCTAGGAATACGCTGCGGAGGAAGTCGTCGGCGAGGTTGATGGTTTGTTGGCGTTTGCGGCGCACGCTGTCGGCTTTATCTAAAATTGCGGCAATGCGTTTTTGCTCGTCTAGTGGTGGTAGTGGGATTTTAATTTGCTTTAGATGACTTGGTCCAAAATTCGGTTGAGCTGAGCCTGTAATCAAACGATTCATCTGGTTCTTAAACAGATCTGTTTGTAAATATCTTCGAAGATAATATTTACAAAGTTTTTTCGAGTCTAAAGATTTAAACCGAATCATACTTGTGTTCATACAAAGAGGTAAGTCAGCTTTAGAAACCCAAGCAGTTTTACCCCATGTTGCGCCAGAACTAGCCATTACCAAGTCACCTTCATCACAAAGAAAGTGGCTATATTTATCATTCACTTCTGTTTCATCTAAATATTTATCTGAATTTTTGATGCATAGGTTTTCATTAACGATATTTTTAACATTAATTAATTTGATACCCTCACTACGAAATTGCCATTTTCTTACACCTGGCCCTTCTTGAAAAAAAACAACGTCTTGAAAATCTACCAACGGCCAGCTCACAGCATTCCCTCCAGCTCTTTTAAATCAGACAGTATTTCATTTTCTAATGATACTAATTTACCTAAAATTTCTTTTGGCGGATCGTAGCTTTCTTCCTCGTATACCACCTCTTTGTAGCGGTTGATTGACAGGTCGTATTTATTATCGATGATTTCATCTTTACTGACTAGGAACGCTTTTTGGGTTTTGTCTTGCCATGTATTTAATGCGCTTTTCCGACCTACGTATTGCTTGTACTGTGCTACTAAGTCGGGTAAATCGTTGTCTTTAATTGGGGTGCGTTTATCGTCTAGGCTAAAACCATCGGCTTGTACATCGTAAAACCATACGTGGTCGGTGCTGCCGCCTTTGGTAAATATGAGTATGGCGGTTGATACACCGGCATAGGGTTTAAACACGCCACTTGGCAGTGAAATTACGGCTTCTAGCTGGTTGTTGTCTACCAATAATTGGCGCAGTTGTACGTGTGCTTTTGATGAACCAAAGAGTACGCCATCGGGCACAATAGTGGCAGATTGACCGCCTATTTTTAGCATGCGCTCAATAAGGGCAACAAACAGCAACTCGGTTTTTTTAGTTTTTACTTTGCGTAATAACTCTGGACACACGTCTTCTTCGTCTAGGCTGCCTTTAAATGGCGGGTTGGCGAGTATTATGTCAAAGCCTTCTTTGGCCTTTTGCGGGTAGTGCTCTTTAAAGTTTTGGCTTAGGGTATCTTGATAATGAATGCCCGGTTGTTTAATGCCGTGCATTACTAAGTTCATGGCGGCTACGCGCAGCATGGTGGCGTCAAAGTCAAAGCCGTTGAACATGTTTGTATCTATGTGGGTGCGCTGCTCTGGGGTAATTAAGTCGCCTGAATACAGTAAGTTTTCAAGCGGTTTGCCGCTGTCATCAAGCTGTATATTGCCATTTACGTCAAGCACTGACTCGCGATCGATGCCCTCGACTGAGGTGTATTTTTGTAATAGGTATTCGTAACTTACCGACAAAAAGCCACCGGTGCCGGTTGATGGGTCACAAATTTGGCTGGTAACGCTTGGGTCCATCATTTCGACCATGGCGCGTATAATATGGCGCGGGGTTCTAAATTGGCCGTTAATGCCTGCTGTAGTGAGTTTGCTAAGCAAGTATTCGTATAAATCGCCTTTGGTGTCGGCGTTTTCAAGTGGTAGGTCGTTAACCATTTCAACGGCTTTTACCAATAAGCTTTGCTTTTGAATCATTAATTGCGCGTCTTTCATAAACTCGTTAAATATCGCGCCTTCTGGCGATACATCATCTGAGGTTTTTGAAAAGTACGGGAACAGCTCATCTTTAACCAGTTTGTATAACTCTTCTGCGCCTAAATGGCGCAGGTTTTGCCAACGAATGTGTTGTTCACTGTCGCTAAAGCGGCGGTTAAATGGCTGTTTAGTACGGGCGCTGCGTTTTTCGTCGGCTTGCTCGTTCATGTCGAGCATACGGGCGTACATTAAAAAGGTAATTTGCTCTACTACGGTCAGCGGGTTAGTTATTCCGCCTGTCCAAAATTCTTCCCATAGTTTGTCGATTTTACTTTTTAAAGGTCCGGTGATCATAGCTTTCCTAGTGTGAGCGGCTTATTGCGCTCATTGTGTTAATTAATTTTTTATATGGCATTGTTGGATGCCGTTCAGGCTTATCCAACATCGTCGGATGGCGCTTTGCCTTATCCAACATCGTCGGATGGCGCTTTGCTTATCCAACACCGTCGGATGGCGCTTTGCTTATCCGACCTACGTTTTGTGCTATTTAATTTTGGCTTAATAAATTTCGATTAAGCGAATAATGGTGTCTTTTTCTTTAGGGTTTGACTCTGCTACTAATAAGGTTATTGCCGCTTAGCCTGTGTCGTTTATTACGGGTTGGTAATACTCGTTTAGCAGGCGTTGATTACGATTTAAAAAATCAACAAATAAAAATGCTGCGGTGCGTTTATTGCCATCACTAAATGGGTGGTTTTTTTACAACAAAATATAATAAATGAGCCGCTTTACTTTCTATACTTGGGTAGGCAGGCTCACCAAAAACACTCTGCTCTAATGCGCCCCAAATTGCACCTAGGCCGCTGTTACGCTCTTGTGCAAATAGCTTAGGGCTTCACCTTTGTTTATAAGGTTTTGCTTAAGCTGAGCAATAGCGGCTTTTGCATCATTAAGCGGTGTAAGTGCGCCGCCTAACTCCCCTTTTGGTGAGTTAAGTAGTCCTTCATCGTACTGTTGTAGCCATAAAAAGGTTTGCGTGTAACTAGCAATTATATCTACTAGCCCTGCACCAAACTCACTGTTTTGTGGCAAAACAGCAATACGTTTAACGAGTTGTAATGCGTTATCTAGCTCTGTTGCGTTTTGTGCTAATCGCTCTTGATTTAAGGTGTAGCCTTTTAATAAATGCTGCTTTAACGTTTTAGTTGCCCACTGGCGAAAGCGCACCCCATTTTTAGATTTAACGCGATAACCCACAGAAATAATAACGTCGAGATTATAATGGCTTACAGTATAACTTTTGCCATCTGAGGCAGTTGTCCGGAAATTCCGGACAACTGCCTCTTCAATTAACTCTTCATCTTTAAAAATATTACGAATATGTTCAGACACTGTACGCTTGTTTTTATCAAACAGTACTGCCATATCTGCTTGAGTGAGCCATACTGATTCGTTCTTTAATGAAACAGATAATTGCAACGCACCGTCATCAGATTGATAAACTTCTACTTGATTAGCCATTTACACTATCACTTCTTTATCTACCGTTTGGTTTTTATCACCCAATTGTACATCAAACTGCTTAATAAATTGCTCTATTACGTCGGCTTGTTGCTGGCTAAATACGCCATCTAGCCCCATGTCGTGTATTTGTGTAAAAGGTGCATCGTAAAGCTGGGTTATTTCAATAGAGCCGTGGCGAATTAGGTGGTTTTTTAACATACCAATAAAGCGCTGTTGCTTGGCATTTACATGGGTGTGTATTTGCTGCACAAAGGTCGTAAAGCTCTGCTCTATGGCGTTTTTATCCATGCCGACTATGGTACGCAATATTTTATCAAGCGTCGCGGTTGATTCGGGAAAAAACTCTTTTAATGTATTTAAATCAACACTTGGGTTTTGCGTATGTACTAACGAGCTTAATTGCGCTAAGTCGGCTTCGGTTACTTGTTCGCCATTACGTATTTTTTTAAGTACGCTGTCGGTTTCAAATAACGGGGTGAGTGTTTTTTCAACCTCTTGGCGATATATTTGGTAATCAATAGAGACTATTTTTGTAAGCCTATCAGCCTCTTTAATTTGGTTTGCGTCTTCTTTTATGTCGAGCACAAAATCACTTGTTGGCGGCTTCACGCTTTTATTACGTAGGTGAATAATACTGCGCAAATTAATGCGGCTTTGCTCAAGCGCTGCATGGGTTAAATACTGCCAATATTGTTCGGTTTGTATTTCTGCTATGGCTGGTGCTTTGCTACGCACTTCATTTAAATGCATTTGTAGCGATTCAACCTTGTTCATTATACTTTGTTTAGCTAAATCGATTTGGCTGGCGTCGGTAAGTAACAGAGTTTGAATAGTGGTTAGCTCAGAATCAAATTTGTACGCTTCACTTTGCCCCATGATGTTACGCCATTGCATAAGCGGCGCTACTTGAGCAAGTAACGTTTGTACATCATTAGGAATAAACTGGTTTAGGCGTTTTAGGTCTTTAAAGCCCTCAACCACTTGCCAGTTGTCGCGCACTGATATTGATTCCATTGGCAATAAACAAATATCGTCGTGAATTAATTTAATAGTTTGATCAAACACATCCATATCGGCTTTTTTAAGTGCCGTTTGTGCAAGGGTTACCCGTGTTTCAAATAGCTTTTGCAGTAACGATTTTGTTTGTTTTACGTCTTCTTCTTCTGGGTTTTCGTCAAAGTATTCAAAGTTTGCCCAGTGGTCGAATATTAAAAAGTGCGTTTTGTGCTGCCCTGGGCCATATAGGTTTTCGCATAGGCGTGTGCCACGGCCAATCATTTGCCAAAACTTTACTTTTGATTTTATGGGTTTTGCAAAAACAAGGTTTACGCATTCAGGTACGTCTATGCCGGTGTCGAGCATATCGACCGATACCGCTATACGCATACTGTTTTCGTCGCTTGATTTAAAGTCGTCTATTAGCTCTTCAGCACGTTCGTACTTTGAGTGAATAACGCGGCAAAAATTAGCACCGTGTTGCGGGTAAAGCTCGCTAAACAATTGTGCCATTAACTCTGCGTGGGCTATGTTACGGGCAAATATAATTGTTTTACCTGGGAGCTGGCCGTCTTTATCGCGCAGGCCTTTTTCCATTAAGTTACGCAGTATTAGTCTGTTGGTGTCTTTATTTTTAATGGCTTCGTCTATTTGTTTTGCGTCAAAGTCGAGCTCGTTAGGGTCAATGCCTTGCTCTTCTAATTGGGCTATTTGCTCATCGGTCAGGTTGTCTTTTTTAATGCCTTCGCGCAAAAACTGAGTGGTGTAACTTACAATTTTGTAAGGCACTAAGTTGCCTTGTTCTATCGCGTCTTCAAGTGGGTAATTGGCTGTGGGTAGCTTGTAATCGCAACCAAACAAATCACACGTTGAGCGCGATACCATTTCTACCGGTGTGGCGGTTAAGCCTACTTCGAGTGCGTCAAAGTATTTAAAAATATCACCATAAATATTATAAATTGAGCGGTGTGATTCGTCGGCTACTATTAGATCAAAATGACCTACATCGTACTTGTTCATTATGCGCAGCATGCCTGGGTAGGTTGCTATAAATACCCGCGCACTCGCTGCAGTGTTTTTAGCGCTTTTACCTACAATATGCACTGGCTCTTTGGTGTGTTCGGTAAAGGCGTTACCCGCTTGTTTACGCAGCTCTTTTCGGTCACATAAAAACAGTACCCGCTTAGCCCAACCGGCATCGAGCAGGCGTTTTGCAAGGGCAATAGATACGCGTGTTTTACCAGTGCCGGTGGCTTGCACAATAAGCGCTTTGCGGTGTTTATCGCTAAAACGCTCGCATACACGTGTTATGGTTTCCATTTGATACAAACGCCCAGCCACAGCCGTATCTATTGGCGTTTTATTTAAATCTTTTTTAAGCGTACGTTGCTTTATTAGGTATTGCAGGGAATCTTTTGAATAGTAACCGTATAAACCTCGGCTATTATAGCCTTGCGCGTCGTCAAGTATTTTTATATCCCAGCCGTTAGAGTAAAAAATCACGGGCCGTTGCCCATATTGCTTTTCGAGCGCGTTGGCATAAAGCGTTGCTTGCTGGCGGCCTTTTTCGATGTTTTCGCGGGTGCGTTTTGCCTCTATTACCGCAAGTGGTTTGCCGTCGTCATCCCATAATACGTAATCAACGTAGCCTACGCCTGTGGTTGTAGGCTGGTCGGTTACTTTTACCTCTTTGCCAACGTCTTCTGTTGACTTGTCATCAAGTGCAACGTTCCAACCTGCATTACGTAGGTCTAAATCGATAATACGTTTGCGTGTTTCGTGTTCGTTAAAGTTAAAGCTTGAGTTAACAATTTGCTCATTTCGGGTTTTAACCTGAGTAAGCTTTTCTGCATCAATCGTTTGTTTTAGTTTTGCTGCTTGCTGCTGCGCTTGTTTTTGTGCAAGCTCTGCGGCTTCTAGTTCGTCAAGTGCGCGTTTTAAACGGGCTTGGTTTTCGGCTAATTGTTTGGTGAGTTGTTTGTTCTTTTTAGCAAACTCAGCATCACTTTGGTTAGTTGGCTGTGTTTGCTCAGGCGCTCTAAACTCTGGGCACTCTTGTTGCGTGCCATTGGCATACGCCATAAATAAGTACGAGGCTACAAAGTAGCTTTCTTTTAATATCCAAATAGCTTGTTGTTGATCTACTTTGCCTTCGTGAGCCGCTTGGTTGCCGCTTTTACGTATGGCGTGGAGCTTATCGGTAATTAAACGCGGGACTGCACTGGTAAAGTCGTCGGCGGTAAGTTTATCAAAAATATTAGAAGTGGGTAAAACAGGTAAACTAAGTTCTTTATATAAGTAGCCTACTACTTTTTCAGCAAAGCAACGTAATTTTACTAATGCGCTTTGTGGATCGGTAATCGCATAGTCTTCTGCAAAAGCGGCTAACTGGTGTAGCTCTGGCCACTTAGATTGAATATGTTCAAAGTTCATTGATTGCTTCATTCCTGATTACTTCCTTATCAACTAATTTACCATGCGTTATTATTTTTATGCGTTTGCAAGCTTGCGAATATTAAGCCGTTATATTTATTTTTATATTGTGTATTACTGCACTTAACCAGTAGCTTGTTTCAAAGCTTTGGTTACTAGACTCAATCGCTATTTTTTTAGCAAGCTCGTTGGGTAGCACCTTATTTATTTTACTATTTATGCGACTACGCGTTTGCTGCACAAAGGTTTTTTCCATTACCTTTAAATTACTGTGCAAACCATCTCTAAAATCTTCGGGCTCTATGCCAAACGTATCGCGGAATATACGTAAATCACTGCTATTTTGCTGTAAAAGCATGAGGTATTCTTTGCTGTAACGCAAAGACTCTTCAAAATCACGACCCACTACTAACTGTTTATGTTCACTTTGGTTGTATTGGTTTAACCATAAATAAAAGGCGGTTTCTTTTGCGGTAAGTTTAATTTCGATACCCGCAAAAGTGAGTGTTTTTGCTTTTGTGTTTACCTCTAGGGTTAAATCTTTTTTATGGGCTGAGTTTAAGCTTGCCACTGTTTGGCTAAACGATGCACTTTGCATGTTGGCAATGAGTGTTTCGTCGATAGATTGTCGCATTCGTACAAATGGGATCTCGGCAAGGGTTACCTTTGCATTAATACAATCAACCTGCTTGCCATTTTTACCTTCAATAACTTGGCTATATGGTGTTGGATAGTAAAAGTCTTTTACAAATTCAAATTCATCATTAACAAATACATGACTGAGCGAATCTTGCTCGCGCCCTAACAACGACATGGCATAACCTAAATAAAACGCCATTGTTTTGCGCCCACCCGCTATAGATGCATGAATACTAATATCGTTTGTATTGGTGAGTTCAAACACTTTACGCGTAATAAAATCTGCCATGTAGGTTTGTTCTATTTCAGATTTAGCATCATTAATAGGTTGGCCTTTATCGTCTTCTATAAGCCATATGTTTTCATCGGGGAGTTCAATATTAGGAAGTTGGTAATCTGCTAAAAGTTTAGCTAAATGACCTTGCTTAAATAATCCATCGGTGAGTATAGTCTTGGTGCTTTTTGTTGTAATAACAAACACCTCTTCAGGCATTGGCTTACTCTGCTGATAAAGCGCAAAAAGAGTTTCGGTTAATACTTGTGGGCTTGCACCGGTAACTATTAGTAGTACATTCTTCATCAACGATCCTTTTGTATGAGGAATCTGCATAATACATAAATTACATAGTTAATGAAACTTGTTTGAGCTCAGTGGATTAAGTGAAATAAAATGAAATAAAGTGAAGTGATTAAAACGCCCGAATACTTGCAAAAATAAGTTTAATTTAGGGCACAAAAAAGGACGCTAAAAAGCGTCCTGATATTGAATAATGGTGGAGAGAGAGGGATTCGAACCCTCGTTAGGGATTAACCTAAACACACTTTCCAGGCGTGCGCCTTCAGCCACTCAGCCATCTCTCCACAGTGTTGCATTGCAACAGCGCGTTATAGTATGAAATAGGTTACATAGGTGCAAGGCATTTTTAAATTTGTGCTGTTAAGTGCCTAATAATCAATCAGCAATTTACTTTAGACATAAAAAAACGGCTAACCCAGTAGGATTAGCCGTTTTTATACAGAGTGATGTTTACTTTGCCATGTTGGCTGTAAAGTCTAACATGCGATTAAGTGACTTGAGCGCGCCTTCGCGTAAGTCCATATCTACAAACACTTCTTTACCGCGAGGGTCTGTTAGGGCTTCTTCAATCGCTTTTAAGCCATTCATTGCCATCCACGGGCAGTGTGCACAACTTTTACAAGACGCGCCTTCACCAGCAGTTGGGGCTGCAAAAAACTCCTTTTCAGGGCATAGCTGCTGCATTTTGTAAAAAATACCGCGGTCTGTCGCTACAATAAACTTTTCGTTATCCATTGTTTGCGCAGCTTTAATTAGCTGGCTTGTTGAGCCAACCGCATCTGCCAGTGCCACTATTTCAGCTGGCGACTCTGGGTGAACCAATACACCTGCGTCTGGGTGTAGGGCTTTCATATCTTTAAGCGCTTTTGTTTTAAATTCATCGTGTACGATACATGCGCCATTCCACATGATCATATCGGCGCCGGTATTTTTTTGAATGTAGCTACCAAGGTGTTTATCTGGGCCCCAAATAATTTTTTCACCTTGTTCATCTAAGTGCTCTACTATTTCAAGTGCGCACGATGAGGTTACAATCCAATCTGCACGGGCTTTAACCGCTGTAGAGGTGTTTGCATATACCACCACTTTACGATCAGGGTGCTGATCGCAAAACGCTGAAAACTCATCAATAGGGCAACCAATATCTAATGAACAGGTTGCTTCTAGCGTTGGCATAACAACGGTTTTGTTTGGCGTTAAAATTTTAGCGGTTTCACCCATAAAACGTACGCCTGCAACGATGATCATATCTGCATCGTGGCGAGCACCAAAACGTGCCATTTCTAATGAGTCGGCAACACAGCCCCCTGTTTCTTCGGCAAGTGCCTGAATTTCAGGATCTGTGTAGTAATGGGCTACCAGCACTGCATTTTTATCTTGCAGTAGTTGTTTAATACGTGCTTTATATTCGCCTTGCTCGTCTTTAGTTAACGGAGCTGGCTTAGGAGGAAAGATATAACCTTCAGGCATAATAGTTTGAGCTAGACTCATGTTCTCGACCACTTCATCTACAGTGCATTAATTACAGCAAATTATACGAGAATACACGGGCAAATAACAGCTATGTGGGCATGCTGTTTATAAATAAAAATAACAAACTGATTTAAATAAAATAAGGGGAATGTTGAGATTTTTAAGAAGTGGTGGGTCATGATGGACTTGAACCATCGACCAATGGATTAAAAGTCCACTGCTCTACCAACTGAGCTAATGACCCGCTCTGAATTCTTTGTAGAATTGATATGCTGCGTAAATCCGCCGATTGAACCAATCTTTATCTTAATAAAGAATGGTGGGTCATGATGGACTTGAACCATCGACCAATGGATTAAAAGTCCACTGCTCTACCAACTGAGCTAATGACCCGCTCTTTTTGCCGCATTTTGAGTGGGGTAACCATTCGTTTGCTGCGGGCGCTTATAATACTTATTTATAAAATGAGTGCAACCGAAAATGTCTCTTTTTTTCAGTTTTTATGCCTAGGTGAGCAAAATTAAAGCGTTTGTGCTCAAACTACATGCAAATACAAGATTCGCCGAGTATTTCTATGTAGTTTGAGCTTTAAATACACCGCTTAAATGCGTCCTAATTAGCTAAACGCTCGGTTGCAAGTTTTGCAGCAGTTGTACTTGGATATTGGTTAATTAGATCACCCAATATTTTTTGTGCCTCTTGGTTTCGGCCTTGCTCTTGTAAAAGCGTGCCTAATTTTAACATGGCATCTGGTCGTTTATTTGAGTTAGGAAACTCATTAACCACCACTTTAAAATGCTCACTTGCTTTTACACCATCATTTTTGATGGTCAGCAACTGCCCAAGCCAATAATGTGCATTAGAGGCATACACAGAATTAGGATAGGTTGTTAAAAATGTTTGAAACTCAGGAATAGCTTGGTCGTAGCGTTTATCTTTCATTATTAGCGCCACTGCACGCTCATACGCTTCGTTTTCAGATAAGTCACTGCTATAGGTTTGTGCATCACTCGATTGCGTGTAATCGGTTGCAGGCGCAGCAGCGGGTTGTGTATACGCTTGGCTTACGCGGTTTTCTATTTCTTGATAAAGCTCACGCTGGCGCTGAAGTACTTTTTCAAGTTTATAACTTTGCTCTTCAGTAACACCGCGAATTTGACTTACTTCATCTTGAAGTAGATTAAGTTGTTGCTGTAATTCAACTTGTAATAAGTTTCGCGACTGCATCATGTTTTCTAGTGACGCTAAACGCTTCTCTATGCTCGACTGTGAACTTGCAGCTTCTGAAACAGGAGCGGGAGCAGCCAAAACTTGGGTGCTCCCGCTCAATATCATGGCTGCCAAAATAATTTTCGGCTTCATAATATCTCTTATCTTAGTAAACTAGTACCGCACGGCGGTTTTTAGCGAAAGCTGACTCAGTGCGAGATTTAACCATTGGTTTCTCTTCACCGTAGCTAACTACTGACATTTGGCTAGCAGAAACACCTAAGCTTTGTAGGTATTTTTCTACAGCTTGGCCACGGTGCTCACCTAGTGCAATGTTGTACTCTGGCGTACCGCGCTCATCAGCGTGACCTTCAATTAATACTTTTACTGAAGGGTTTTGAACTAAAAACTCAGCATGTGCACGAAGTAATTCTGCGTACTTGTTCTCAACAGTTGCTTTGTCGAAGTCAAAGTAAATAATTTGCTCTTGACGAAGCGCTTCATACTTTTGACGAAGTTGCTCTTCTGCTTGTTGTTCAGGTGAAATTGTTGCTACTTCAACTGTATCCGTGTTTGTTGATTGCTCAACTGCACTTTGGTTTGATTGGTTAGCTGCGCCTTCATCAATATCTGAAGATGAGCTACAAGCGGCTAATGTCATTACTGGCACAGCGATTAGCAGGCCTTTAAGTACTTTGTTAAGTTGCATTGAGTAGATTCCTATTTTTGAGTAAACCAGCAAATATTACTGTAAATATGGCGACCAAGCTGGTGCCTTTACTTGTCCGTCTAGCACGGGTAAACGTGCTTTAAAGCGACCGTCCATCGATACCAGCGCGAGTACCTGTTTATTATTATGAAGCGTGCTATATATGATCATCGAGCCGTTTGGCGCTATGCTCGGTGATTCATCAAGGCGAGTTCGCGTTAATACTTGAAACGCGCCCGTAGCCAGCTCTTTCTTAGCAAGATGGTACTGCCCGTTGGTACGGTTAACCATCACTAATTCTTTACTGTCTGGCGTTATAGAACCCGCTAGGTTCATATCGCCGTCGAAGGTCAATCGTTGTGACCTACCAGTTCTTAAATTTAACTTATAAATCTGGGCATTACCACCCCTTTCAGATGTAAACACAATATCCTGGCCATTTGGATACCAAGATGGTTCAGTATCTATACTACGGTGGCGTGTAAGGCGTGTTTCTTTACGTGTTGCTAAATCTAAAACGTAAACTTCGGTTGCACCTGTTTTGTCTTTAGAAAGCACCAATAACATTTTTTTACCATCAGGAGAAAACTGCGGTGCACCATTAATACCACGGTAACTTGTGATCAGCTCACGCTTTCCTGAGTATAGGTCTTGAATGTAAATTTGGCTTTGGCGGTTTTCAAATGTTACATACGCAAGCTTAGTGCCATCTGGCGACCATGCTGGCGACATTAACGGCTCTTTTGAGCGCAATAACACCTGCTCGTTAAAACCATCGTAGTCAGCAACCACTAGCTGGTAAGGTTTTGGTTGATCTTCACGAACAATTACATAGGCAATTTTAGTTAAAAACGCGCCTTTTTCACCGGTTAGCTTTTCATATACTACATCGCTTATGCGGTGCGAGTAACGGCGAAAGCCACTTTCACTAATCACACTTTCGCGCGCTTCTAAAATATGGTCTTGGCTTTTTACAAGTTTACCGCTGCTCATCATCTGAGTTTGGCCACCGGTAATTTGCCCACGAATTACATCTACTAATTCGTAGCGTACTAAGTAGCGCCCATCAGTTTGTTGCTCTACTTCGCCTACCACAACTGCTTCTACACCTTGGTTTACCCATGCTGCATAGTCAATGTCGCTATCTTTATTAGGAAGCTGTGGCATTTGTGCTACATCTATCGGTTTAAACTTACCACTGCGCATTAAATCGGCAGCAATAACATCGCTCAATTTTTGTGGAATTGGGCCAACACCGTTGTATTTAAAAGGCACTATGGCAATAGGACGTGCGCCGTCTACACCTTCTGTTATTACAATTTCAAGTGCCGCATTCGCTACACCTTGAAATCCTAATAATATAACTACAAAGGCTATTTTAATTTTGCTGAACATATCATTCCTTTAAAATTCTGGCTTGATTGTTAAATTAATATTCTTAAGTTGCTCAAATACGTCTTTGTCTTTAGATACAGGTAATGTATCGGCCATGCGCACAGCTCTAAGTGCAGCTTCACACACTAGCTTATCACCCCCTAACGATTTAACTTGCGTTACTAAACCATTAAATCCAAGACGAATATTTACTCGACACTGTTGGTTTTTCATTTTTTCATCAATCAGTAAGTTTTGCTGAATGCGCGCCATAATTAAAGCACGGTACTTATCAACTTCGCTTACTACTTGCTGTTGGCGTATTTTACTACGTGCAGCCTGCTCTTTAGCAAGTTGTTCTTGTAACATTTGCTCTTGCAGCGCTTGCTGACGTTTACGCTCGGCTTCCTTTGCACGCTCTTTTGCTTCTGCTTCACGCTGTTTACGCTCAGCTTCGGCCTTTTTAAGTGCCTCTTCTTCTGCTTTACGTTTATCTGCAGCAGCTTTAGCGGCGTTTTCAGCCTCTTGCTTTTGTTTTTCGGCTTGTTTTGCTTTAGCACGCTCTTTTTGTTCAATTTCACGCGCTTTTTTAGCTTCAGCCTCAGCTTGTGCTTTTTCTTTCTCTTTTGCTTTGCGCTGTTGCTCTAGTTTTTTAATATTACGGGCTTCGGCTTCACGCTGTTTACGCGCATTAGCCGCTCTGCGCTCTAGGTCACGAATGCGTTTATCTTCAGCGCGCTTTTTGTCGTCTTCTTTTTTTTGCAATTCAGCAATTTTTTGCTCAACTTGTTTTTGATCAACGGTGACCGCCGAAACCGCATTATCAGGCTCAGGAATAGCCGAATTAAGCGTCACTTCCATCACTTTAGGCGCCGGAGCATGTATGTTTGCCGTTGCCCACAAAAAGCCTCCTAAACCTAAATGTAAAAGTACTGACTTGATTATAGAACTATTCATGTTACTACTGTGTCCCCTCAAAGGATTCTGTCATTAAACCCACAGATGGTACGCCAGCATTCTTTAAAAAGTCCATTAATAACAATACTTCTTGGTACGATACCTTACCCGAGCCTTTAATCATGACTGGTACATCAGGGTTTTTCATTAGCTGCAACTTAATAACCGCGGCCACATCAAGTGCTTCCATTGGCTCTTCAGGGTCGGTACCTATGCTTACATAGTACTTACCCGCAGAGTCGATAGAGGCAATAATGGGTGGCGTGTCTTTAGTATCAACTAAGTCCGACTCTTCCATTTTTGGTAAATCAACTTTCACACCGTGAGTAATAAGCGGTGCTGTTGCCATAAATATTATTAGTAATACCAACATTACATCAATGTAAGGTACTACATTAATTTCTGCGACCGGACGGCGCTTTTTACGCTGATACATTCGCTTTAGCCTCTATTTGGGTAGCTGCTTGACGGTGTAAAATATTGGCAAACTCTTCCATAAAGTTGATGTAGTGTGATTCTAGCTTTTCAACTTTATTGGCAAAGCGGTTGTACGCAATAACAGCTGGAATTGCCGCAAATAAACCCATTGCCGTTGCAATAAGTGCCTCAGCAATACCCGGTGCTACCATTTGTAATGTGGCTTGCTTCACTTCACCCAGCGCGATAAAGGCATTCATAATACCCCACACCGTACCGAATAAGCCGATATATGGGCTAATTGAGCCCACTGTCGCTAAAAACGATAAGCTCGATTCTAGTTTTTCGATTTCACGCGACAGGGCCACACGCATTGAGCGATGCGTACCTTCCATTACTATGCCAGCACTTTGAAAGGTGTTCTTTTTATGGCGTGCAAACTCTTTAAAGCCTGATGTAAACAACGCTTCAATACCATGAGATTGGCCGCTACGTGACGAAATTTCGTTGTATAGTTTACTTAAGTCGATACCTGACCAAAATTTTTGTTCGAATTTTTTTGCATCAGACAAGGCGTCGCTTATTGCTTTTTTACGTTGAAAAATAATTGCCCATGACATAACAGACATTGCTACTAGCGCTAGCATTACTAACTGCACAAGCAAACTGGCTTCTAGAATTAGATCTAAAAAATTAAGCCCTGATCCCACGTTAAACTCCTAAATAATTTCAAAAAACGTCAATTTGGTTATTTTGTGTAAATAAGACCATTGTAACGGCCATAAGTTGCATCTAGTGTATCGAGTCAAGGGTTTACTGACAACGATATTGCTATGAATTGGCAACAAAAAACGTTAAACATACGCTTAATCGCTTGTTTGTTTCTAAAACGCGACTATCGCGTTTAGTAAAACACAACTAAATACTATAAAAGTGCGTAAATATACGCAGTAAACTTAATAAAATGCACCGTTTATTCATAAAAATTGCATAAGCACGCAAAAGTAATTCATACCATTCTGTATGTACTAATATAACTAATACTGCAACAATACAGCTCAGACCAGTTATTTATTAATTTTCAGCCACTTATAATATTAACGAATAATTAACGCGCAAGTTATGAACAACAAAAAAATTCATCAGATTAGTTTTTCTTATCTGAAATTTTAAATTTTCTAGTTTGAACAAAAAATGCTTATTCCGTATCATTCTTCTATACCGAGCTGACGCATTGAATGAAACATGTTTCATTAAGCCAAGTTCTTAGTAATAGGATTTTTAATCGTATTACATTGTTTTACTCTTTTTGGATAAAACCTGATTAAGTAAAACGTAGTTCCCTGGATTACTTCCTTCAACTTGTTGTTTGCCCGCATTATATGCGGGCTTTTTTTTGCTTAAATTTTACTACCATGCTAACTGAGGTTTAATGTAAAAAACCGGATTTTAAGGTTGTAAAAAATAGCAAACATCTGCCGTAATATCTTTATTGGTACGCAGCATAGCCACGCCAGTCTTAACGTTAGGTGAATTACAAAATGATTTTAATTTTTTGATTACATTTGCAACAAGCTGAATGAAAGTTAACTAACTAATATATTTGTTACTAGGGCGTGTTGACCTTTGCGGGTTGAAATTTGTTCAATCTAGGGGCGATTAAATCGCGGCGCGAGGTTTGTAACCTAGTGGGCTCGATAACTGCTCCTGCGTTATTCTAATGACTTACATCCATGTAAGAATAAGTAAAAACCGAGCAAAGCTTCCGCGTCCTGCTCACGCCCCTTACCTACATCCATGTAGACAACAAAGAGTTTATCGCCCCTAGGCAGAACCCGAAGGGCAGCGCATGTTTGGCATTTATGCTGCGTTATCGCCTATTTATGGGGAATAACCACACTTCATAGGCTCTGCCTTGCCTAAAAACCAAACACACTGCTGCAAATTCAACCATCACAGCTCAACACGCCCTGATTAAATAGGAGGGTTGCCTATAGCTTTGCAGCTATAGGCTGGGTAAATAGGTTAGTTTTGTTTAGGGAGCAAACCAAAGTGGTGGTATGCATTGTCTGACACTATTCGCCCGCGCGGTGTACGTTGTATAAAACCTTGTTGGATTAAAAACGGTTCAATAACATCTTCAATGGTTTCTTTTTCTTCGCCTATTGCTGCGGCTAAGTTATCAAGTCCTACAGGCCCACCCATGAATTTTTCGATTATGGCAAGTAAGTATTTACGGTCCATGTAATCAAACCCACTTTTATCTACGTCAATCATATCTAACGCCTGCTCGGCAACCGAGGCATTGACGGTGCCATCAGATTTTACTTGTGTGTAATCGCGCACCCGGCGCAATAGGCGGTTAGCTATACGCGGTGTGCCTCGCGAGCGCTTTGCAATTTCGGTGGCACCATCATCGCACATTTGTAAATCTAAATAATGCGCGGAGCGCCCTACTATATATGATAAATCAGCAATAGAATAAAACTCTAAGCGCTGCACTATGCCAAAACGGTCTCTAAGCGGTGAGGTAAGTGACCCTGCACGTGTTGTTGCGCCAATAAGTGTAAATGGCGGTAAGTCTAATTTAATAGAGCGTGCTGCGGGGCCTTCCCCAATCATAATATCAAGTTGATAATCTTCCATTGCGGGGTAAAGTATTTCTTCAACTTGCGGGCTGAGTCTGTGTATTTCATCGATAAACAGCACATCGCCTTCTTCAAGGTTGGTAAGCAGTGCAGCAAGGTCGCCGGCTTTTTCAAGTACTGGGCCTGAAGTGGTTTTAATACTTACATTAAGCTCATTGGCAACAATATTAGCAAGCGTGGTTTTACCTAAGCCCGGCGGGCCAAATATTAATAGATGATCGAGCGCTTCACCACGGCTACGGGCAGCCTCTATAAATATTTCCATTTGCTGCTTAACATGCGGCTGACCTTTGTAGTCGGCTAAAAGCTTGGGCCTTATTGCGCGGTCTATGGTGTCTTCGTTGGTTTTTTCGCTCGCGTCAATTAAACGATCAGCTTCAATCATGGGTTACTCACAACATTGATTTTAAAGATTCTTTAATAAGAACCTCAGTAGACATATCGGGTTTACTTACCGATTTTACTGCTTTTTGCGCCTGTGGCAATTTATAACCAAGCGCGACAAGTGCCGATACGGCATCGTCTGCGGCATTATTGGCAATTGTTGCATCAGTGGCAGGCTCTATCACGGCGTTATCGCTAAATGGCGTAAATAAATCATTACCCCAATCTTTTAAGCGATCTTTCATTTCGAGCACTAAACGTTCAGCAGTTTTTTTACCCACACCCGGCAATTTAACCAGTGTTGTGGCGTCTTCGTTGTTTACGCAACTTACAAATTGTTGCGCCGACATGCCCGACAAAATAGCTAAGCCGAGTTTAGGCCCCACGCCATTTGCTTTTAACAACTCTCTAAACAGCGCTCGCTCGGTTTTATTATTAAAGCCAAATAGTAATTGTGCGTCTTCGCGTACTACAAAGTGTGTATACACTATAGTGTTTTCGCCAATATTGGGTAAGTCGTAAAAACAGGTCATGGGCATTTGTACTTCGTAGCCTACACCGCTTACTTCTAATAAAATTTCGGGCGGCTGCTTTTCAACTAAAATGCCATTTAAACGGCCAATCATATTTATTTCCTTAAACGTCCTCTAACGGTTTTACTTGCGCTACCCGCTAGTTTAATTAAATTTTGTTCTGAGTGAGCATGGCAAATTGCAATGGCAAGCGCATCGGCCGCATCGGCTTGTGGTGTGCCAGGTAATTTTAAAATATTTTTTACCATGTGTTGCACTTGCGACTTATCGGCGCCGCCATTACCAACCACGGCTTGCTTAATTTGCCGTGCTGAGTATTCAAATACGGGTAGTTCGGCCATAGAGGCTCCCACGATAGCGGCTCCTCGGGCTTGACCTAGCTTTAGCGCGGCATCCGGGTTGTGCGCCATAAATACTTTTTCTATGGCAAAGGTTTCGGGTGAGAACTGCTCTATTATTTGTGTGATCCCTTGGTAGATCATTTTTAATCGTATGGGAAACTCGTGCTCGGCTAATTTAATGCACCCGCTGCCTAAATAGGTAAATTTAGCACCTTGGTGAGCAACTACTCCATAACCCGTTAAACGTGAACCTGGGTCTATCCCTAAAATAATGGCCAAACAGCACACTCATTATTGTTATTTTTCAATAACGGTAATAATGCCAGAGTACTGTATAAATTACCAGTGGCACGTAAAAACAAAAACGCCCGTAACTTAGTACGGGCGTTTAGTGTTAAAAGTAAAGCTTATGCTAAAGCACGTACTAAGCCTTGGGTATTTTGTTTAAGTTTACGAGCAATCATAAAGTAGCCAAGCGTAGCAACAAACACCCCGCCTGAAACTGGCCCTATTAGCCATATTTCAGGGTGCAATTTACCGGCTAAGTCAAACATTTGCTGCTGAACTATTAGCAAAGCCACATCACTAAATAAAGCAGCTACAAACCCAGCTAAACCACCTAATAGTAAAAACTCATAAAGGGTCGCATTTTTTATTAACCGCCCTTTAGCGCCTAAAGTGCGTAGTATTACTATTTCTTGCATTCGCTCACCAAGGCTAGCTTGCACCTGCGATATAAGCACTAATGCACCACACAACACCACAATAGCAAGCACAAATCCAATAGCTAGCGACACCTGCTCAATGGTTGATTGAATTTGCTTTACAAAGTTATCTACATCGATGGCGGTAATGGTTGGATACGTGCGCAGTAACTGGCTAAACGCTTTCTTTTGCTCAGGCTCTATACGTACTGATGAAATATAGGTTGCCGGAAAATCTTTTAGCACGTCGGGGCTTAAAATAATAAAAAAGTTAGGTTTTAGCGTAGCCCAGTTTACTTTACGTACGCTAGTTATTTTAGCGTCAAAAGATTGCGCACCAATTAAAAATGTTAGCGTGTCGCCAATTTCTACATCTAGGCGCTCAAGCATTGATTCCTCAACCGAAGCCTCAGCCACTGCGCCTTCGCCAAACCACTGCCCTTGCACAATTTCGTTTTGAGCTGGCACATCATCAAGCCACGTTAGGTTAAGCTCTCTGCCAATGCCAGAACGTGCTTCTTCATCTTTTTTCTCGTTATCTTGCAACGACACTTTACGCGCAACAAGCTCACCATTTACCGCATTTACGCGCCCGCGAATGGTTGGGTAAAAATCAGATACTAAAATATCGTTTTCTGCGAGGTAATTATTTACAGGCTCAAGCTCGTTTTGCGTAATATTAACTAAAAATGCATTAGGGGCATCGGCGGGTAATTGAGACTGCCAATCTGAGATCATGTCGTTTTTAAGTACAATCAAAAACAACAGCAATTTTATCGCCAACGAAAAGCTAATAAGCTGCACCGCATTTACGTTTGCCCGCTTTTGAATAGAGGCAATAGCTAATGACCAGCTGTTGCCTGGCTTTAAGCCTAATTTACGGCCACCACCAAATATTAATTTTGAAATAACAAACAAAACCGCAATCAAAGCAAGTGTAGAGACAAACAAAATCAGTGTTATTTTAATGTTATTACTAAATAACCACATTAATAAAAACACCGTAAGCGCACTTAAACCTAAGTGCACACGGCTTACAGCTAGTCTATCGCCTAAGTTACGGCGCAAAACTCTAAGGGGTGGAATATCAAATAAATCAAGCAGTGGCTTAATAGAGAACATAACTGCACATATAACGCCTGTGCTAATGGCCACCACCCAAGGTTTAAAACCCGCTGCTGGTAAGCTCATATCCATGCTTTTTGCTAAATAACCAGTGGCAATTTCTTGCAAGCCGTAGCCTATAGCTAAGCCCACAATAACCGCTAAAGCACACACCATTAGTAAGTGCATAAAATATATTTTACGAATTAAGGCACGACTTCCGCCGAGTGTTTTCATCATTGCTACGGGGTCGTATTGGCGCTCACAATAACGCTTTGCCGACACAGCAATAGCGACCGTAGCCAAAATAATGCCCAGCAAACCGGCTAGTAATAAAAAGCTTTCTGCACGGTTTAAGCTATTTGATATAGGCGATTGCCTATCTTTTACGCCATACCAACGTTGGTTTTCAGCCATTTGCGGCTTTAACCATTCATAAAACCGCGTTATGTCGGCTTCATCACCTGCGTAAAGTTGGCGGTAGTTCACTCGGCTGCCAGGTTGAATAACCTCTGTTTTTGCAACATCAGCAATATTTATGAGTACTCTGCGACTACTCGAAAATACATTAAAAGGGGCATCTGGCTCTTCAACTACCACTTTTTCTACATTAAATACGGCAGCACCTAGCTCTACTTGGCTACCAATATCAATATTCAAGCTGTAAAAAACCGATTCACTGAGCCACACATTACCCGGCTTTGGCCCGCCCTGTGCTACTTGCGTTTCGCCAAGCAACGATGATTTAACTTTTAATTCGCCTTTTAATGGGTATTCGTTAGACGCTGCTTTTACCGAGGTAAACTGCATCTCGTCGTTGGCAAATAACATGGTATCAAAGTAGACCATTTGCGCAGTTTGTAAGTTTTCTTGTTTTGCTTTACTAATAAACGCCGTATCTAACTTGTGGGCGCTGGCCAACACTCTGTCAGCGGCAATAAACGCACTACTTTTTTGCGCAATGCTCTGCCCAATACGCTCAGTCACCATAGACAGTGTAAGCACTGTCAGTACCGCAAGCGCAATAGCGGCACTAATAACCGTGAGCTCGCCCCGGCGAAATTCACGGGCAAATAATTTAAGTGCTAACTTAGCCCACATTCGCTATGTCCTCTTTTGAGTTTTTAACTAACTGCCCTGCTTCAATTTGTACAATATGCTGACACTTTTGCGCAAGTGCTTCATCGTGGGTTACTAAAATGAGTGTGGTGCCGTGCTGCTGGTTTAATTCAAACAATAACGACTCCACCATTTTGCCATTTTTACTGTCTAAATTTGCAGAAGGCTCATCGGCAAATAAAATTTTAGGGGTGCCAATAAAAGCGCGAGCAATGGCGACACGCTGCTGCTCACCACCAGAGAGTTGCGATGGGTAATGATCAATACGATGACTCAGCCCCACTTTCTCTAATAATGCGAGGGCTTGCTCTTTAGCATCGCTTTCGCCTGCAAGCTCTGCCGGCAGCATCACGTTTTCAAGCGCGGTTAAGCTTTGTACCAACATAAAAGATTGAAATACAAAACCAACTTTTTCAGCACGCAGTGCCGCGCGTTGCTCTTCATCTAATTTATGTAGCGGCTCGCCATCAAGGGTAATTTCACCACTGCTGGCGGTATCTAGCCCCGCTAATAAACTTAATAACGTGGATTTTCCTGAGCCAGAGGTGCCAACAATAGCAACTGACTCGCCATGCTTGACATTAAAGCTGATGTCGCTGAGGATGGGCAACTCACCTTCGAAGGTAGAAACTACTTTAGACAAACCATTTACTTGAATAATATTTAATTGAGAAAGCGCTGACATATGACTCATTCAATCCTACGTTTTGTATTCGTTTTATTTTTAGTTATCAAACCACTTAGTGCGGCAGCCGACAACACGATTTTAATACTTGGAGACAGTTTAAGTGCAGCCTATGGCCTTAAACAAGAGCAAGGCTGGGTTAAATTGTTACAAGATAAATACGATGCAGAGCAGCGTAATATAGAGCTAATTAATGCCAGTATTAGTGGCGAAACTACCGGTGGCGCTTTACGTAGGCTAGATGCCTTACTCGAGCAATACCAACCAAGCCATGTACTTATTGAGCTTGGTGCTAATGATGGTTTGCGTGGTTTTCCGGTAACAAAAATGCAGGCCAACTTAACGGATTTAATCGAAAAAAGCCAAGCAGCAAATGCTATGGTATCGTTAATGGAAATATACATTCCACCAAACTACGGTCCCCGTTACAGCAAAATATTCACCGACAGTTTTACACAAGTAAGTGAAAAAACAAATGCTCATTTACTCAACTTTTTTATGCTTAATGTGGCAGATAAGCCAAACTTAATGCAAAGAGATCAATTACATCCCAATAAAGAAGCCCAACCGCTGATACGTGATGAAATGTACGACTCGATCAATCAATGGCTAAATAAAGATTAAGCTGTGTTGTTCTTTGGTGGTTGAGGGCTATACGCCCTTAACTAAAAAGTTTTTTAGCTCATTTGCACAATAAACACGCAAACAAACAATCACTTATTGATTTTTAATAAAATATACGTACTATTGCAAACAACGTCGGTATGTAGCGCAGCTTGGTAGCGCACTGTCATGGGGTGTCAGGGGTCGCAGGTTCAAATCCTGCCATACCGACCATTTAACCTCCTCTTTATTTCTTTTTCACTGTTATTTTTCTGTATTACCTTGTATACCTAGCATTAAATACTATGTGTTTAAGGATGACTTATGAAAAAGCGTATTGTGTTTACTCTGGTTTTATCTCTTTTTATTTCAAGCTTTGCGTTTGCTCATGGTAGTTTTCGGCTCAAAAACGGAAACCTACTGAGTGTAGGTAAAACTAAATCCGACATTGTAGCTGTGGCGGGCGCACCACTTTATAAAGATGTGCTTAATGAAGCTGTTGATATTGGTAATGGCGACAAATTAGTTAAAACAGAAGAGTTTACTTATAAGCTAAAAGGCTCAATTGGTGGGATGTACATTGTATTGATCCGTTTTGAAAATAATATTGTGACCAGTATTAGTTCAAAGCAAGTCGACAGGCTTTAAATATTTTAGAGTTAGTTTTAAGCGGTTAAAAGCGCCATACGGCGCTTTTTAGTCTTATTAGTGTGTACGCCCTACGCCGTTACGCACCATGTCTTTACCATTTTCAAATACCTCGGCTGTTATGCCACGCGCCAGTAATAACTGTTGTTTGTCGTCAAATACTGCAACAAAGTGGCTGCCGTCTTTATTACTTGTGGCCATACCTACACCAGCCACCCCTTTTAAACCTAGGCCGCCGTTTTCTACCATAACTAAAAAGTTCTCTAACTCTGCTAGGTTGTCGATTATGTCGTGCTCGTTATTCATAAATTGCTCTTTGTAAAATCTGCTCGTTAATACTTATGCGCTTAACCATCGAGCTAAGCGCATAGGTATAAATTTAATTGGCGTTATTTTAAAACCCATTTCACTAAACTTAAACCTTTATATTTGGGCTATGTGTGAAGCGCTTAATATTAAAAGCGCTCAAACTTGAGTGACATATTACTTACAGCGCAACCAAATGACTGTGTATTAACGCGGTAATAATGCGTATTGTTTGTTGCAGTTAAGTTTATTAAAAGGTCATCTTGTTGCCCTACCGCACTTTGCTCTTGGCTTAAACACATAGCTTGCGTAAGCGAGCGTAGTTTTGAATCGGTTAAAATATTGGCAAAACGCTGCACCGGTAAAGGGGGTATTTTAACAGGTGCTAATGCTTGGCTAATGGTACGCTCGCCAAGTTCAAACCCAGCATTAGTAATATCTATTACACTGCGAGCAGGCCAATACGAGTAGTTATAGCTGCTTGCTTTTTGCTGGGTACTTAAATGCGCAACGCCACTTTGCCCTATTACGGTCATTAAATTTCCTTTGTTGGATTTAATAACGACAAGGGCTGTGTTTTCATCAATACCAAAACCGTGCTTAATATCACCGTTTTTTTGCTTTGCGGTATTTAATGTATTGGCTAGGTTTAGCGTTTGATTTTGCTCACTAAAACGGGTGAATATGGGTCCATAGGTAAACGTATTTAACCCGTTAAGTGCATTAGGCTGTGGGGCAAGCTTTGCATTTAATACCGCTTCGCTTTGGTGCTGTGAGAGATAGACTTTTTCACTTTGTATTTTGCTTCCTGCACCTAGCCCTACAATAACAGGGCGAGTTTTAAGCGCGTTCGTCCAAGGGTAAGCAGTACTATTTTCATCATACAGTGCTTTTAATGCATTTTTAGCCGTACCGTCGCTAAATAAAACACCGGTGCTTGTGTTTATTAAATTAACTAACGCCTCAATCCCATTATTACAAAGAGTTTGCTCAGCCTTTGTAAGCTCTGGGTGTACATTACTGCGATTATACAGGTTCATTTGTGAATGGCGTAGCGCCGGTAAATCACTACAGGTATTGTTAGTAATTGCTTTAGCAAGTGCAGGTGTTAGCGGCAACCATTGACTGGTTATACCTTTTGGTAAAAGCGTTTTAAGCGCCTCTACTTGAGCGTATGGATCTCGTTGTGCTGCACTGATTATTAATAATGTGGGCGTTGGGTTAGCGACTTTTAAGCTACCCGTTATAAATTGCAATAAATCGTTGCTTTGTGGCTCAGCTTTTAAACTCGCTTGTGAGTGGGGTTGTTCGAGCATATCAAATACAAAATTAAATTCTTGCTTTGTAAGGTCGTTGAGTTGCTCGTTGTTTATATCTCGCCATTGCCAAAGTAACTCACTTTTAGACATTGCCTTTTCATTTTTGCTACTAAGCGTACGTAAGATACTTAATACGTTTGTTTGGTTAGTCGTATTGTTAGTAGGCCAATTTAGTTTTATTTGCGCAATGTTATCGTTGGTTACACTAAACACAGATTTATTTTGAGTACTGCAACCTAGCGTCGTTTTTTTACTACAACCATTAAGTGTACTTCCGGCTAAAATAAGGGTTTGATCTTGCTGTGCAGCTCCCTTAAATGAAAATAAAGTAAATAAAATAAATACAAAGCTCATTCGCTTAGTCAAAAAAGCACAAGTACGCATAACGCTCTCGAAGTAATCTAAATAGGCGTTAAGTTTAACAGCATGTAATGGCGGGCTAAATAGTAAATGTGGGTGCTCAATGATTGCTACACATGGCATTAGTGTATTAAGCAAGTTTACCCGGTAGTAAAAAAGGTGATGTGCACTTTTCGCAGTTAATACTCTTACATTTAACCATTAACCTTATTTATTTTACTGTTTACTCTGTTTTGCAAACAAACTAGAGGCTACATGAATAGGGTAATTGTCATTTATTAGCTCGCTAATGAATTCAGAACACCCAGATGGCGGAGCAATTAAATAGCTTTTATGCTTTGCGCGCGTGATCCCTACGTATAATAAACGTCGCTCCTCTGAATGGATAAAGGTATCTTGTGCGGGCAACAATGCTTCAACAAGTAAATTACCAGGGTTATTGCTTGGAAAACCTAACTTTCCTTGCTCAAAACCTATTATAATACAGTAATCGGCTTCGAGACCTTTTGAACCATGCAGTGTCCAAAAATGTAGTGGGTTAGCGTAGTTATTATCTGCTAAGTGCTGCTCTACCTCATTAAGCATAAACCGATAACGGCTCAATACGGCAATACTGGCCGTGCTATTATTTTTATTAATTGTGGCTATGGTTTGCTGCACTTTTAACGCTACTGACTTTTTACCTTGGTGTAAATCGTCCATAAGCACAACTTGAGGGCTACTTACTTGCGTATGCGTAGTGATGTGCTTTTTATATTGTTCAGGGTTTTGCATTACAAAGCGCCCCGCTACCTCACTAATACTGTTGTTATATCTAAACGTTTTTTGTAATACCGTGAGTGTGTGACTGCCTATTAAATCGTTAAACTGCGTGGTGAGCGCCAAATTACCGCCTGAAAACCGATAAATAGACTGCCAATCATCGCCAACCGCAGTAAAACAAGGTTGCGGGCCATAATGTATTAACGTATTTAAAAACGCCATGCGTGCGCATGAAATATCTTGAAATTCATCAACTAAAATATGGCGCCAAGGTACACTTACCTCCCCCAATTTAATCGCCTGAGTTGCGCTTGCAATCATGCCGTCAAAATCTATAGCGTCTTGCTCTTTTAATTTTTCATTGTATGCACGCTGCATTGCCACCAGCAATGTTGTATAACGTTTATGATTTATAATGCCACTTTTAGCTATTCGCGCTGCTATTTGAGAGTCAGATAGCTGTTCTCCCCTTATTGCGCTTAGGCAGTTTAAGTACTTATTTACATTTTGCTTTAACAGCCCTGTTGCAGATAAACGCTCGTACACTGCGTGGTTGTCTACAGGGTTAATGTTCACTTTATGTTTTTGTAGTTGTGCTTTTAAGCGCTGCTCAAGCTGACCATTTTGCCAGTTATAATGAAATGTTTGCACCAAGGTTTGACCATGTTTTTTATGGTGCGCCCGTACTGATTTAATATGTCCACTATTGTGCGATTTAATAATGTGCTGAGCTGAATTTCCTTGCCTATCTGTCGCAAAATGTACCAAATAAATGTTGTACTGAGGCAAGAAAAAATCGGCGGTGTCATCATTTTGGTAAGTGTGTTCAATACCATACATATATAGCCAATTAGCAATTAATAAGAGCTGATAACTGCTTACTTTTAACCCCGATAGTGTGTGATAGGTTTGTGCTTTTATGGCGGTTTTAGTTACGGCATTGAGGCTATCAGTAGGTTCATATAGGGTCTCAACAAAGGTTTTACAAAAACGAGGGTCTGTTTTTAAAGTGTTGCTAAGCCACTGAGTAAACCATTTATTAAGCGCCATAGCGTCACTTGCAAATGGCGATAAGCTAAGTGCTTTATTGTCGTTTTTAAGTAGCTTAAGCCCCAGCGCATGAAACGTTAAAATAGTAGGCGGCGTAACCTTTAAATTTGCGTGCTGCGCCCTTAAATTAAAGCGCTCAGTTAACTCGTTTGCCGCATTTTTATTATAAGCGAGTATCAGTATTTGCTCGGGCTTTACACCTTCATGAACTATTAAATCTAGAGCCTTTGCAACCATTACCGATGTTTTACCTGTGCCTGCGGCCGCTAACACCAAATTTTTATCGTTATTGCGTATAACGCCAAGGCGCTGCTCGCGTGTAAGCGGATTTGCTTCAACCACATTATAAAAATCGGCTCTTGCCGTAAGTGTTTTTTGCTCATAACTTTTACGCAACTGCTCTGTGGCGTGCGCTACTGTTGGTGAGCTACTTAAAATCGTTAAAAATTTAATATTAATGGCCGATAAATGCTGCTGCCACAGTGCTGGCAAAGCGTTGTACCGGTGTGCCAATGAAAACACCGCCGATTTAAGTAACGGCACATTTGAGTCACGAAGATACTCATTTGTTGCATAACGTTTTACAAGCGTTTTTGCTGTATTCACTTTTTCTTCTAGGTGATTGGCAAACTCGCTGTTTAGCTGCTCACTAAGCGTTTGAGCCTGCTGTTTATTTAAAAGGCTAATTACCGTTTTTGTACTATGGTTGAGGGTTATTTTCCCGCTAAATAGGCCTTTTTTAAATTGGGTAAAATTAGTAAAGTCGCTAATTAAATAGGCGCGTGAGGTATTATTTTTACAATGTATAACAAGTGAATTTTGCTTAATAGTAACGGTGCTAATACGCGTAAAAAAACGTCCTAACCAGCTTGGAGTGGCAATAAACTGCGCCATAAAACCTTGAATAAACTAAAATTAAAAACAAATTTTATCACAGTTTAAACTCCAAGGCGCGCCGCGCTTTAAAAGTGGCAGCCTGGTTAGCCAAAGCAAGTACAAATAAGCCTTATAAAAAGCCATATTACTGGGTGAATTGGGTGTTTATACTGCGGTAAATTCCTCCTAAAATAATAAACAGGCCTTAAGTATTTACTCTAAACAGGTGTTTAAATTTGCTTAAACTTTACGTTTGAATATTGAACAAATTGCACTATTGGTTTAATGTGAAGCTTTTATTAAACGAGAAATAATATGGATTTAACTAAGGAAGAGTTAAGTTTTATTTCGTCTGTTGTAGGCAGTAGCAAGGACAATACAAACGATAACTCGCAGCTTAGCTTAAGAACTACCTTACCTGATACACTTAAAGGTTTATTGTCTCACGCTAAGTTAACCATGTTAGCAGAGGTAGGCCATTATCAGTTGTGGTTTCCGCTTGAGTTTAAGCTCAATGATGACGGCTACTTAAACCCTGTACTGAGTGCGCCTGAGGTAATTGATACCGAAGGTGTAGACAGAAGCTGGCGTTATTCCGATCTGCATTTACAAAGCGAGCGCTTTTATGTGCTTTCGCTCTCTAGTAGTGGCGTACTATTAAAACCACGCGATCACCGTTACAGCCTTACCCATGCTCAACACATTACGTTTAAACTACCTAATAAGAAAAAAGTCACCCTACTTGTAGATTTAGTACGTAAAACTAATTTAGGTTATGCGGCCAAAATTGTCAGTATTAAAAGTGGCAAAGAAGCATTACGTGAATATTTATTCGAAAAACATAAACGCGAAAACGCCACCTTGTACGAAAACACAGCAGATGTAACCGAGCATTTTTAGTTGCAGCCTTGTAATTGCAGCGATAAGCTAGCGCCTTTATAAGCGACAAGTTTAAGGCACACAATGAGCGACACTTTATACCCTATCGGTACTCCTAATAAACCATGGGACGACTGTGATAAAGCAGCATGGTTACAACTTCAGCAAAAAAAGCGCGACTATAACCAACTTGTAGTAAGTAAAATTAACCAGCCTAATGAGTGTTTAGATGTAGAGCAGTATGGCGAGCTAAGCTATTCGCCGCTTAGCTTTGCACTTTATTTATTTAAAAGTAAAAATTGGCAAAGTGATCGCCCTACCGTGTTAATTACTGGAGGTGTGCATGGTTACGAAACAAGCGGTGTTATGGGTGCGCTGGCATTTGCTCAAACTGACGCTCAAGAATATATAAATAATTTTAACTTTATTATTGCCCCATGCATTAGCCCCTGGGGTTTTGAAACCATAAACCGCTGGAATCCAGACGCTATAGACCCAAATCGCTCTTTTTACGATAACAGCCCAGCCCAAGAGTCTGCAGCTATTATGAAATATGTAGCCTCACTTAATACTCAAATAGTTGCACATATAGATTTGCACGAAACCACCGATACAGACAACAGCGAGTTCAGACCGGCATTAGCAGCCCGCGATGGTAAAATTAACACCAACTGGAATATACCTGACGGATTTTATTTAGTGGCAGATAGCGAAAAACCAGCACCTGATTTTCAAAAAGCCATTTTAAATAGTGTTGAGAAAGTGACGCACATTGCACCAAGTGACGAGAACAATCAATTAATTGGTGTACCGCAGGAGCAATTTGGCGTTATAAATTACGCAGCACGGGAATTGGGCTTGTGCATGGGCTTTACTAATGCTCCTTATGTCACTACAACCGAAGTGTACCCTGATAGCCCAAGTGCTTCAGATGAGCAATGTACTCACGCACAAGTAGCTGTTATTACTGGTGCGTTAAATTATTTAAAGTCACTTTAGTGGCTTTTAATACCAATTTGCAATACTAGTTAATCATTTTACGGGGTCAACGTGTCGCTACAAACGTTAAAAAAAATTTCATTTACGACTATATTTATCAACACGTTTTTTTAGCTTCAAATTAGAGCACTTAATTAAGTGAATTGGTATAAGTTATAAACTAATTTAAATTAGGAGTCTGCAATGAAGTTTAAAAATAAGCATGCAGAGGTCACTTTATCCGTTGAGGGCAATATAGTGATTGCCCAATTTAGCGGAAATTTAGACCTAGAGCTATTGGCCAACTTTAAATCCGCCCTTTTTGATACCGTGGCTGAATTTGAAGGTAAGCAATGGGGTTACATAAGCGACTCATCGTGTGTACTTGCAGCTACACCCGATGCAGAGCAAGAAATGGTCGCCATAAGCACACATATGCAACAAACTAACTGCTTAATAAGTGCATTTGTCCTCACATCTCCTATCGCTATAAGCCAAATGCAGCGAATATTGCAAAACGCCAAACGCGAGGTTAACTTTGAAGAATGTTTGTTTAATAACCTTGATGAAGCAAAACGCTTTATTTCTTCGCATTTAAACAATGGCTTGAGCTAAATTAGCTCAAGCCTTGTACCAATCCGCAATAATACTTAATCATTTTAGGGGCTAAACGTGTCACTGTCTGCGTTAAAAAACTCTCACTTACAACTATGTGGATGGTAAAGGTAGAGCAATGCAGGAGTAATTGCCGAGACCAACTAAATAGCGAATTTTTTGCCGTGCTATCAACACGCCCTAGTTTTTATAAAACTGACTTGCTTTAGTAATTGCTATATCAGGGTTTTCTATGGCGGTAATAACAAAACTCACTGGCGTTACTTTTTTGGCAATATCGTAGCCATCGGCGGTGACTGTAACCGGAATTTTTTTCATCATTCCTGGCTGCACCAAAATAGAGCTTGGCGCGCTAAGCGTAGCTACAGTTAAGCCTTCAATGACTACGCCATAGTGCAACGGCTGCTGAGTTTTATTAATAATAGTGAGTGTGTATGGGTTTTCTACCAAGCCTTCATAATTTACACGGTATAAGGCATTTCTATCGCGCAGTACCGATGCCTCTATTGGCGTTCGCTGCAATACCCACGCAACCATAGAAATAATTAATACTCCTGTTAATACCCCATACCCCACTAATTTAAGCCTAAATGGGTTGGTTTTTTTACCTTCTAGCTGTTTTTCGCTGGCGTATTTAATTAACCCTTTTTGGTAGCCAAATTTATCCATGGTGTCATCACAGGCATCAATACATAAGCCACAATTTATACACTCGTATTGCAAGCCGTTGCGTATATCTATGCCTGCAGGGCATACCTCTACACACAAGTTACAATCAACACAGTCGCCTAAATTAAGTGCTTTAGGGTCTGCTTTACGTTTACGCGGGCCACGGTTTTCGCCGCGCTTAGCATCGTAGCTCACGATTAATGTATCTTTATCAAACATCACTGATTGGAAGCGAGAATACGGGCATGCCACGTTACACATTTTTTCGCGTAAAAAGCCGGCATTTCCATAAGTACAAAATGCAAATAAAAACACCCAAAAGTTGGTAATGCCCGACCACTGTAAGGTAAACATTTCAAGGTATAAACTTTTAGCGGGAATAAAATACGCCATAAACGACGTTGCAGTAAGCAGCGATATAACAAGCCACGCAGCGTGTTTGGTTATTTTTTTACGCCACTTTAGTGCACTCCATGGCGATTTATCTAACTTTATACGCTGATTACGCGTACCTTCTATACGTTGCTCAACCCAACTAAACATTAACATCCAGATTGTTTGCGGGCAGGTATACCCACACCACACGCGGCCAAGCCAATTCGTGACAAAAAACAAAGCAAACGCGCCTACCATAAATAGCAGTGCTAAAATCATAAAGTCTTGTGGCAGTAAGGTTAAACCAAAAATAGTAAACTTTTGCGTGGCTACATCAAGTAGTACAGCTTGTTCACCTTTGTATTGAATCCACGGAATGGCAATAAACATAAGCATAAGTAACCAGCCAAGGCTACGGCGTATTTGTTGGTAAAAGCCCTTTTGCTCACGAATATAAATAGGCCCTGGTGTGTTATAGGGCTTGATGATCATATCTTCTTCTTTAATATCAAACTTCATAGTAGCTACTTAATAGTGACGGTATCAATGCTACTTTTGCAACTTTCAGACCAAGCTGAAACTTTATTTAAATCATTGATATTAAATGAATTTATAAAAATAAGACAAAATAAATTCGCGATATTTAACGAATGGCGCGATATATCACGTATTTTTGCTTATTCCTAGTTTGCGCATTTTTGAGCGCAAAGTGCTCTCGGGCAGGCCTAATTTACAAGCGGCGCCTTTATCGCCCGATATTTGCCACTGTGATAATTCAAGCACCGCAATAATGTGCTGTTTTTGCGCCTCTGCAAGCGTAAGTGATGTATTTACAGCTGTGCTTTCATCGCCATGCAATGGCTGGCTCAGTTTAAGGACTGTATGTTTAGTTAAAATAGCTTCGCGCTCTAATACGTTTTGTAACTCGCGAATATTACCAGGCCAATCATAAGCTTGTAGTTGGCTAATCGCTTTTTTACTCACCCCTTTTATTTGCTTTGCTAAGCGTTTATTTAGTTGAGTAATTAAATTGGTGCATAAATAAGGAATGTCTTCTTTGCGCTCTTTAAGCGCTGGCACTTTAATAGGAAACACATTAAGGCGGTAATATAAATCAATTCGAAAGGTGCCTTTTTGCACCATTTGCCATAAGTCGCGATTGGTTGCTGCCAATACTCTAATATTTACCTTAAGCGTAGTACTGCCGCCAACCCGTTCAAACTCTTGCTCTTGTAATACCCGTAGCAATTTACTTTGCGCTTCTAATGGCAGCTCAGCAACTTCGTCTAAAAACAGCGTGCCTTTGTCGGCCAGTTCAAAGCGGCCTTTACGCCGCTCGTTTGCACCGGTAAACGCACCACGCTCGTGGCCAAATAATTCAGACTCCAACAAGCTTGGCGTAAACGCTGCGCAGTTCACTTTTATAAAAGCTTGATTACTGCGCTTACTTAACCGGTGTAAGTTACGCGCCACCAGCTCTTTGCCGGTTCCATTTTCACCTAAAATTAATACTGTGCTGTCGGTTTCGCTAACGAGTTTAATTTGCGCCAACATAGCTTGAAAAACATGGCTTTGGCCAACTAAGCCTGAGTCTTGCCAGTCTTCGTTAAGCTCTGCAATTAGGTAGTTATTTTCATCTTGCAGCTGCTCACTCAAATGCTTAACTTGCTCAAGCGCTTGCTTAAGCTCGTTTTGGGTTTGCTGCTGCGCCGATATATCGCGAAATACCGCGACTGCACCAATTAACTCACCCTGCCTGTAAACGGGGGTTGATGTGTATTCTACTGCAAACGAGGTGCCGTCTTTACGCCAGAATACTTCGTTTTTAACCTCGCGGCGTTTACCATCAAACATGGTGCAATATATTTGGCATTCATCGGCTGGATAAGGAGAGCCATCGGCGTGACTGTGATGATGATACTGATGTATTTTTTTACCCAATAACTCATCGGCTTTCCAGCCGGTCATGCGTTCAGCTGCTGGGTTTACAAACACCGCATTGCCCGATAAATCAAAGCCGTAAATGCCCTCTCCTACCGCATTAAGTAAAAGTTTGGGGTCATTTAAAAATTGTTTTATCATTGCATCATCCTCGCGAAATATCACGATTATTATGCCACAAAGTGACGCGCCAAACAGTTAAATAAAGTGGCCTTTAATATATGGCTTAAACAAAGCGTTAATATCTATTTTTGCGTTTAACTTTGCCGCAATTAAATAAAGCCCAGTTAGCTTACGGTGAATAAACAACGCATCAACCGGCGGTGTATGCCATTGCTGCGACTGTGCACTCAATTCAAGCCCCGCATTTTTAATATTCGTTGCTAAAGGGCTGTTTTTAAAATCAAACTCGCCAGTGGTTCTTAGCGGCTCACACGCCATTAAAAATAAGTCAATAACATGATTTTTATAACGATCTACAATATCATCTTTAAAGTAACCTATCTGAGTTGCGGCGGCTAACACGCCCGCCCTATTGTTTTCAGTGCCTGCAATAAATAGTGACAGGTAAGCCTTGCTCAACTTACTCGAGATCTCTCGGGTTGCCCCAAAATCAAATAACACAATTTGCTTACTCTGGATCTGATAATGAAAATTAGCAAAGTTAGGATCGGTTTGAATTAGCTTAAACTCAAACATCTCTTTAAAAAATAAATCTATGAGACTCGCTGCAATATTATTTTGCTCGCCTTGGGGTAAATTGCTGAGCATTTCTATAGGTGTTGCTTGCACATACTCCATTGCCAAGATACGTTGTGTGTTATGAACACCAAATACTTTAGGCACTTTAAAATTAACGTGCTGGCTTAGCAACTCACCGACTCTTTTAAGGTAGTGTGCTTCGCGTTCATAATCAGCCTCGGCAAGTAGCTGCGCTTTAGCCTCATTAATTAGTGGCTGTATATCAAGCTCTTTAGGGATTAACCGCGCAATGTTTAATAGTGCAATAACATTGTCTACATCGCTATGCACACTTTGCGCAATACCTGGGTATTGAATTTTCACCGCCAGCTTTTCACCATTTTCTTGATAAGCTAAGTGCACTTGGCCAATAGAAGCCGTTGCAAATGGCCTAAGTTCAATATGCGAAAAACGATTAAGCCAGTCATCCCCCCATTCACTTTTAAGTACCTTAACTAATTGATTGTGCGGCATTGGGTTTGCATCAGCGCGAAGCAATGCAAGTAATTGAGTAAGCTCAGGACTTAATAGCTCGCCAGCATCCATAGACAATAATTGCCCTAGTTTCATGGCAGCACCACGAAGGTGTGCAAGCTGAACAGCTAGTTTTTCTATGTTTTTAGGTTGTAAGAGTAAAGCTTTATTATTCCAACCATTACCCGAAAGCGCACTTTTAGTGCCATCTATAAGCATGTTGGTTGCAACACCACTGGCTAAGGAGCCAAGCTTTGCAAATCGAGAGAGTCTTGAGGTAGGTACACTGCGCGAAGCTGCCATTATAAACACCTAATTAGCCTGAGAAACAGGCTAATTAATACGTACATTTTACTGGGCTCGATCTATTTAACCATATGTTTGGATAATAAAACTAACGTAAGCAGTGTGCTGGTCATTAAAGGCGTGGTACCAGTTTAATTGCCCCTTCAACCACTTTCATATCAAGCGGTAACTTACTTAGCAGCATCATTTTAGGGTCGTCCATATTTAATGTATAAACAGGATTTACTGCTAAAAATGCGTTTATAACATCCATCGCTTCATTATCAAGCGCCGCTAAATTACCTTTAAAGCCACCTGCATCCACGCTCGAATCTAGAAGTTTAACATTACGTAAAAACACGGCTTTTTTTTCACTGTCGTAAAACGGGCTACCCTCAATTTGTAGCGTTAAGCGTACTGGGTATTTTAGTGCGAATGCGTTTACTTCTGCAGTTGAGTCTGCGCCAAGTACTACGACGTCGCGGTTATCAGGACCTATATTTACACTTAAATCGTTCACATCAAACTGCACCGGCAGCCCCATTAAGCTCACTTTTTCACTTAATTTGGGCAACTGTTTACCCAGCACACTTTCTACTTCTGAGCTGGTAAATGAGTAAACTGACACGCCTTGTGTAGAATTACATGCGCTTAAAAGTAGTGTGGTTAAAAACAGTATTAAAATTCTCATGCTAACCTTTATCCTCGTTGGTATTATAAAAAAGCCGCTAAAACAGCGGCTTTTATCATGTAACACCTGTATTTAGTTCAAGTTAATTACATATTATGCTGTAAAAATCGTTTTAATTTTAGCTAGTGTGTCAGGCTCAACTGAACCCTTACTGAGCGCTAATAACTGCTTTAAATAATAGTTTAAATCAGCATGCTCACCGCGGTGTTTATCATCAAGCATGGCAACTTGCTCAGCCATTCTCAGCGCTGCGTTTTGCGAGCTTACATTAGCAAGAATTTCCATTCTTGTAATCAGCTGCTCACTACTAAGCGACGTCGTTAACGGTGCTTGAAACTGGCTCGGCACTACATCGTTGTTTTCAAGAGCAGTGATCAGCGCTTCAAATTGCGCATGCTGCGCTTGGCTTGTAAGTAAAGCGAGCTTTTCGTCAATAGCACTTAATAATGCTGCCACTTTTGACGCAAGCGATTTATATTGTGCGTAGCCTTTGACTTTGGTTTCAAGATCATGCAATTGGGCTTTTTGATTTACTTGCTCAAGAGCACTTTCTAGCTCTGCCAGTTCTATTGCAGCTTGTTTATCTGTTTCGTTTTGAGCCAGCTTTTGCTGCTCAAACTCACTGCTACGTTTGCTAAAGGTTTCATCGTTATATTGGCGAAACTTTTGCCACAGCGCATTTTCGGCTTTTAAACCTGCAAAACCTATACTTTGCCATTGCTGTTGTAATTGCTTTAACTCTTGGCATGCCGCCGCTAAATCTTCACTTTGCGACAGCGCAGAGGCGCGCTCCACTAAGGCATTTTTTTGTGCTGCGTTACCTTTATGGTATGCATTTAATATAGCAAGAACGCTCTGCTGCTGTGTTTTAAAGCTTTCGTTTAATACGCGGTATGTTTTAGGGTCAACTTTCCCTACGTTACGCCACGCTTTATTTAAACGGTTGTATTGGCTTTCAAACTGCTTCCAATCAAAGCTTTCAATAGCGGTGTCTTGCTCGCTTAGTGCTTGCATATCGTTTATCAGTACTTCACGCTGGGCTTTTGCCGCTTCGCGCGCCACTTCTTGCTCGGCAAAATAGCTACGACACGGTGCAAATAATAGCTCTATGTTGCTATCAAACTGCTCACCTTGTTTTTTTTCTTGATCTGTATCTAAGCGACCTAGCTCGTTCCAACGCTTACGAAACGCTTTAACTTGCTCAGCACGCTGTTGAGGGTCGTCACACGGTTGGTCAACTAATGCTGCCACCTCTTCAAGTAAAGCTTCGCGTTTTGGTGCTGCTGCATATTTTTGCCAATCTTTAGCTTCTGCAAGTTGTGCTTCTAAATCAGCTTTTAAGTTTACCAGTGGTTGCTGAAATTGCGGTGTTAATTTATCAAACAACTCTTCAAAGCCTTTAAATACACCAAAGGCAACATTAAAGCGGCCTTGCTCTATAAGGCGTTTTACATCACGTGCTTTACGCTTAGCTGTGCTTTGATTTTTTTCAAGTGGCTTTGTCAGCTCACTTATTTGCGCTAAAAACTGTTTTTTATATGCGTTTAATTGCGATTTAGAGTTTTCCTGCAATGCCCCATCAAGCACATTTAAATGGCTGCGAGTTTGTTTAAATGTATTATTAAAACGTGTTAAAACATCGTCGTAATCGGCTAGCTGTTGCGCAGGCTCAATGGCTTTGAGCTCATCAAACGCAATTTTAAATTTCGCAATTGCGCTACTAAGCTCTGGTAGTTTTACCACCTGATTGAATAGCTTTTCAAGCTTTGTAATAACGTGCTTAGTTTGTGCGTTATCGCCGTGTTGTGCGTCGGTTAACGTTTGCTTAGCTTGCGCTACTTTAGCTTCTAACCAATCTTGCTGAATTTGTTCTGGCGTTTCTAAACCTAGTTGCAATGCGTTTTCTATTTCTTCGCTCAACGCTTCAAGTGTTGCTAAGGCTAATAATTGGCGCTGTTGCTCTGCTAAGCGCAGCTGCTCTTGCTCGTGTTGAGCTTTAAGTGTCGCAATATGCGTATCGAGTTTATCTGTAATACTGATATATTTTTTATCTAGTTCTTTAACGTGATCTTCGCTTAACCATTTAAGCTCAAGCGCTTGCCACTGCGCCATTAAATCGCCTGCTTGTGGATTAACTATGGCGTAATCGTTTTTATCACGTAGGGCGTTTAATTTGGCTAAAATTACACGGGTGGCACTCTCTACCTTAGCTGGCATTTCAATTGCTAAACGTTCGTTTTCAATATGTTGCTCAAGCTTAAGCTTTGCATCGCCTTTAGCATGCTTTACTAACGACTTAATAAGTTGGTGCGTTATAGCTAGTTCTACAAGTTGACTTTGAAGCTCTTCGCTGCCTTCTTTAAACGCTTTTTCAATTAATTTAGGGTTCGCTAAACGTTTTAAAAGTTTAACGCGCACTTGTAGTTCTTTTTCTGCAAAGGCGAGCTTTTCTAGCGTTTTAACCGGTGCAAAACGGTCTATATACTCACTTTTAATTTGTGTGCTTAATGCACTTTCGTTGTTTAGCACCGCGTTCGAAATTTGTATTTCGGCTACTTCTTTAAGAGCCTGATCTTGTTTATAGGCTTTCCACCACAGTGCTAAATTATTTACTTTTTGCAGTGCTTTGCGGCGTATTTCGGCTGAATTATCTTCCAGTGCTAATGTGCTTAAAATGGATGCGTCGCGCTCTACATCAAGCTTTTCAATTGCGTCTAGACGAACTTGTTGCTTTGGGTGTTTCCACTTAGGTGTAAAAAGGTGTTTAAAGATCATGTTCACTAAACCTAGCTATTTCGTTTTCTGATTTAAATTCTTTTTGTAGTTGTGCTTTTGTCTTTTGGATCATTTCGCCATTAGCGCCAATGGTAAATTGCTCGTTCGATTGCGCTATTTTAGCTTGGTAAAGCATAACAAGTTGCACCGTTTGTTGCTTTTGCTCATCAGAGAGCGGCGTACCATCGGGCCACTTACCCGTTGAAGCTCCGTACTGTAAACGCTCAAATAATTCTGGGGTGATATTTTGTACAAGGTTGTCAATATTCATGTCATCTTTTCTTTTTTAGAGTCACTAAAATAACGCGGTTTACTAAGTACCAAATACAGCCAACACCAATTGCGACTGTATAAGCGTACCACTCAAGGGTTTCTTTTGCGGGCTGCAAAAAGTACAAGCAAAAAAAGCCACCTAAAAATAGTATGAGCGCCAAGAAAGAATGGTTCATAAACATTTGCTGTTTTTTAATTCGCTGTTCGCGCTGAAGCTGTTGTACCTGCTCAGAATTAAGTGCGCCAATGTTACTATTGCAATGCGGGCACTGCTGATGTTTATCTGAAATTGATTTTGCACACTTGGGGCAATGAATAATCGCCATACTACTCTCCATACTACGCATAAAAAAAGCGCCTTGCGGCGCCTTTTATTGTACTTGTTTTATTGCTCGTTGTCTTTTTTGAATTTAACCCAGTAGTCATCTACAGATTGCTTCATCTCTTTACGCAATAACATAATGCCAAATAAGTTAGGCAAGGTCATAACGACAATTGCAACGGCTGCTAATTTCCATACTAAAGTGGTATCGGCAAACGACGCCCAAAAGAACGCCGCAACGTAAAATACGCGATACGGCATAACCGAGCGATTACCAAGTAAGTAAATCATGGCACGGTCACCGTAGTACGACCATGCAATGGCAGTAGAAAATGCGAATAACAATAAACCTATCGATACGATGTATTGGCCACTATCGCCAAAAAAGCCTCGTGTAAACGCTTTGGTTGTTAGCTCTGCTGAATGCACCAACGATTTACCAATTAAACTTATGCTGTCGTCGGTTGGCATGCCGTTTTTCACCTCAACAATACCTGTGTATTTATGTTTTTCGGTAATGCCAAAACGTATGTCTTCACCAATTGAGCGAGAATGTAATACGGTAAAACCATTACTTGTTGGCTCGCCGTTAACCACATCAATATTACCGTTAAATAGCTCTACCTTGCTATCGTTACCATTTAGGTAGTTGTATAGCTCTTGGCGCTGCGCTTTGTTAGTTTCTGAGTAGTCACCTTTAATAATACTCATTGATGAACGCTCAAAATGCGTTTCGAATTTTTCGTTCCACACACCTGACGATAAAATAACTAAGCCTGTTAATGTACAAATGATGATTGTATCGATAAACGGCTCTAAAATAGATACCATACCTTCTGAAACTGGTTCATCTGCTTTTGCTGATGCGTGAGCAATGGGTGCTGAACCTTGACCGGCTTCATTTGAGAACAAACCACGATTTACGCCTCTGTTAAATGCATACGCAAAAGATGCACCTAAAAAGCCACCCGCTGCTGCTGAGCCAGTGAAAGCATCAACAAAAATTGAGGCAAACGAAGGTCCGATGTTTTCTACATTGTAAAAAATAACACCTAACGCCCCCACTATGTAAATAACAGCCATAATTGGCACTACACGTGATGTAATTGCAGCAATACGCTTGATACCGCCTAAAATAACCAACGCGAGTAAAATAGATAACACAGCACCGGTTGCCATAGGGGCAAAACCAAATGTGGCTTCCATACCCTGCGCAATATTATTAATTTGTGGCAAGCTGCCTGTACCAAATGAACTAATTACAGTGGCAACGGCAAATAAAATAGCTAGCCACTTCATGTTAAGGCGTTTATCCATGTAATACATAGGGCCACCCGCCATGGTGCCATCTTGTGTTTTTTCGCGGTATTTGTGCGAAAGCGTTACTTCTACAAATTTGGTGGTCATACCAAAAAATGCCGTCATCCACATCCAAAATAGTGCTGCTGGGCCACCAATAGAAATAGCCAAGGCCACCCCGCCAATGTTACCCGTACCTACGGTGCCAGAAAGCGCAGTAGCAAGCGCTTGAAAGTGGGTGGTGTCACCCTCGGTGCCTTTTTTGTCAAACTTACCGGTAACCACTTTACACGCATGTTTGAAATAACGAATTTGTGGGAATTTTAAATAAATAGTAAAAAATAGACCAACTCCTAACAGCACGTAGGGAAACCAAACAGCCCCCCCTAACATGCCATCTAGGCTATCTAAAAGTTGTCCGAATGCATCCACGCTAAATACCTCTTATTATTTTATTTGAGACTGTTGATTGTTTATTACTTATTGAGAGCTAGGTAATACGATAACTAAGCTATTGCGCACTTTTATTATTTGTTAATTTTGTAATAAAAAAGGGCAACATTTTAATGTTGCCCTTACCTTATACTAATTTATCTTAATTTATCAACGACATTTACGATTGCGGCTAAAGTATCTTGGCCAAATTGATACGAGCGGCGGTCTGACCAGCCGTAATCAGGATCTGGTAAGTCGTTATTGTCTTTGAAAGGCATCTCAATTGTGTAAGTAAGTGCTTTAAATTCTTCTGCGGTTGCAGATGAGCCAACCGTTAAATTAGCTTTACCCGGCTCGTCTTTATCGTAGCCGTGTTCATCTTGAAACTCAGGGGTAATAGTAAGCAGCGCTGCTTTAAAGCTATCTTCTAAGTCTTTTAAGCGGTCATCGTAGCTTGGAATCCCCTCACTACCTGCTACAAAGTTATAAGGAATAGCTTCATCGCCGTGAATATCTAAGTGCATATCTAGGCCGGTTTCGCGCATTTTATTAAGCACTAAATACACTTCTGGGCTATTTTCCATGCTCGGTGTTTGCCACTCACGGTTTAAGTTAACGCCTTTTGCATTAGTACGAAGGTGACCCCGTACACTGCCATCTGGGTTCATGTTTGGGACTACATAAAATACGGCTTTTGATAAAAGCGCTGCTGCATGAGGGTCTTCATCATCAAGCAGTTTGTGTAATAGTCCTTCTACAAACCATTCTGCCATTGTTTCGCCTGGGTGTTGGCGCGCTGTGATCCAGATTGTTTTTTTATCTTCGCTAGGCTGACCAATTTTAAGCACGCTCATGTCACGGCCATCAAGTGTTTCGCCTAATGTTTGTAGTTGGCAAAGCTCTTCGCTTTGTGCCCACGCTAATAAATCTAAATGACGCTCGTAGCTGTAAGGCGCAAAGTAAGCAAAATAAACGCTACCGCACTCGGGCTCTAGCTCAAACGTTAGCGTACCATTTTCGTAATTTGACGGCACACGGAACCAGGTTTGACGATCGTACGATGCAACCGTTTGGTAACCTTCCCATCCATCTGGGTAGGCTGATTTGTCTAAATTATTAATATTTAACTTATGCAATTGATAAGGTGTTGTTTCTAAGCGAAAGTGAAACCATTGATAAAATTCAGACTGGTGATCGTTGTTAATTTCTAATTGAATATTTAGCGGATCGGTGGCTTCGATAACCTTTATGTTACCACTATCAAAATTGCTGCTGATTTTCATGAAAAAACCTTAAGGTAGAATAAGTTTATCTGCTTAACTTGCAGAACTGACACTATTTTATAAATAGTAAAATGCATAATTACGGGATAACCGCAGTACACATCTCAATAATTAAAGCCTACCACACAGGGTACACTTTAAAAATATAACGCGACTAAAAAAGCCAGCAAAAAAGCTGGCTTAATATAATTGCGTTTATATTAGCGAGGTAAACTTGGGAAAGCCACTTCAGCCATATCACGCATACAACGGACTACTTGGCAGCTGTAGCCAAATTCATTGTCGTACCATACGTATAAAACAACGCGGTTACCTTCAACAATTGTAGCTTGCGAATCAACAACACCCGCGTAGCGGCTACCAACTAAATCGGTAGATACGATTTCGGTCGAGGCGGTGTAGTCAATTTGGTCGCGCAATTCTGAATGTAGTGCGGTTTCACGTAAAAACGCATTTAGCTCTTCAACAGACGTGCTGCTATTGAGGTTTAAGTTTAATATGGCAAGCGATACATTAGGTGTAGGCACACGAATCGCATTACCTGTTAGCTTACCTTCAAGCTCAGGAAGCGCTTTAGATACCGCTTTAGCTGCACCTGTTTCGGTAATTACCATATTAAGTGCAGCAGCACGTCCACGACGCTCTGCTTTGTGGTAGTTATCAATAAGGTTTTGATCGTTTGTGTAAGAGTGTACGGTTTCTACGTGGCCGTTATTAATACCAAACTTATCGTTTAATGCTTTAAGGGTTGGCGTAATCGCATTGGTGGTACAGCTTGCTGCACATACGATTTTATCTTCAGGCTTGATGTCTTGGTTATTTACACCATAAACAATGTTTTTAATATTGCCTTTAGCCGGTGCTGTTAATAGTACTTTTGCAGCCCCTTTAGACTCTAAGTGCTGGCCAAGGCCTGCCTCGTCTTTCCAAATACCGGTGTTATCGACTACTAGTGCATTTTCGATACCGTAAGCGGTGTAATCAACCTCGCTTGGCGAGTTAGCATAAATCACTTGGATGTAGCTACCATTCGCTTTAATTGCATTACGCTCTTTATCAATAGTAATTGAGCCATTAAATGGGCCATGAATTGAATCGCGACGCAGCAAGCTTGCACGTTTTTCAAGGTCGCCTTCTTTACCACCACGTACCACAATTGCGCGTAGGCGTAAGTCGGCATAAGGACCTGATTTTTCGATTAATAAGCGCGCCAATAAACGCCCTATACGACCAAAGCCATACAATACAACATCACGCGGCTCTTTGGCTGGTGAGTCTGCAATTTCGGCTAATTCGTCTTTTACAAATTCATCAACTGTGCGGCCATTAGCAGCCTCACCGTACAAGTAGCTATAAGCAAGTTTACCAATATCAATACGAGCTGAATTTAGCTCCATTTTGCTAATCGCTTCTAAAAACGGAAAGCTTTCACGTAAGCGTAATTTAGTGCCTTCGAATTGCGCTACAGTTTTATGTGATTTGATAATATCGATAGTACTGGCATTAACGAGAGGACGGCCATATACAGCGATTTCTATGCCACGGTTACGATAAAGCTTACCAATAATAGGTTGCATGCTTTCGGCGTAATCTTGGCGCTCTTGCCAACTATTTGTATATTCTAATTCGTGAGATGAGGTCATTTTATTTACCTAATTTAATCATTTTGAACGGATAGCCTTTAAAAATGCATTAGATTTTGAGAGTAATGCACTCCAGGCAGGGCTATTCTAAGTTAATCTAAAGTTATTCTCTACTGTTAGCGCACAAATGATTGCGCTAGAATAGTAATGTATATATTCATTTGAGGTTAAGGGATGGTTTTAAGAGCAAGCGTAATACTAACAATGCTAGCGTTAACAGGATGCGAAGAACCACTGACTCTCGCTCAGGTATGTAAAGAAACACCTGGCTTTTGCAGTGATTTAAATAAAGATAGTCATTGTAAGAATGAACGCTCTGAGGTTATTTTAAAACGCTATATTGAATATAAAAAACCCACAGATGAAAACAAATACCAATTACTTAAAGGGTTTGAGTCGTATAATCAATGTATTACTTTAGCCGCAAAAATAGAACATATTAAGCTAAAGTCTAAAACGACCTCGCGCATAGAAGGCCAACTTACAAGCCTTAAAGAAATGACACGACTTTATCAAGACACAAAAAACACAAACCACCCTGGTTTGCTTTACTATCATTGGTCACGTAATAATGAACAAAGTGCACTAACACGGTTACTTGCATTAGAAAATGATGAAAGCGTAACAAGTAGTGCAGAGATGCAGTTTTACCTCGCTTCTTATTACATTAAATTTGATGATGAAAAAACGATTGATTTGCTTTACAAAACGCTTGAGCTAAATAAACCAGGCCAACAGCCAAACCCTGAAGTGTATGCCTCGTTAATCAGCTTGTTTTATAAGCACGATAAATATAAACACGCTTATATTTTTTCGAAAGTGGCGCAAAGCGCTGGTATTGAGAATATAGATTTATTACCAATTGAGCATCAACTTATGAGCGATGGTAAAAATTTAGACGCACTCGATTCCCTTGCTCAACAAACGTATGAGCAAATACAAAACGGTGAGTTTGTATCGCCACGAGAATTTTAGGTAAGCAAAACCCTGGCATTATCTCAGCCCGCAATAATTCTTAATCATTTTGCGGGGTTAAACGTGTCGCCAAATGGTTTTTAAATAAAAAAGGCAGCTTACGCTGCCCTTTTTTATTTTGCTTTGCTTGTACCCACTTCTACACGGGTTTTAAGCTTTTGACCTGGTCTAAAGGTCACCACGCGGCGCGCCGAAATAGGAATGTCTTCTCCTGTTTTCGGGTTTCGGCCTGGTCTTTCTTTTTTATCACGAAGATCAAAGTTACCAAATCCAGAGAGCTTAACCTGCTCGCCTTTTTCAAGCGCTGAGCGGATTTCTTCAAAAAACGCTTCAACTAAATCTTTGGCATCTTTTTTATTGATCCCGAGCTTTTCAAATAGGTGTTCAGCTATGTCGGCTTTAGTAAGCGCCATATCTAGTCCCTCAACGATGCATTAAACTTTTCGGCCAATGTGGCCACCACGTTATCAACTACCAGATTGATATCTTTCTCTTCGAGTGTTCTATCAACCGCCTGCAGTGTTAGAGCAATCGCCAAACTCTTATAATTTGGCTCAATACCTTTGCCCTTATACACATCGAATAAGTTTAGGTCAACCAATTGATTTCCGCCAACTTTTTCTATTGTGCTTAAAATATCACCTGAATTAACGCTGTCAGCCACTAAAATCGCGATGTCGCGGCGATTTGAAGGGAATTTTGAAACCCCTACAGCTTGCGGTAAATTTCTTTTTTCTATTGCAGACATTTCAATTTCAAATACAAAAGTTGCGTTATTGATATCTAACGATTTTTGCACCTGAGGATGAAGAGCACCAAAAAATCCTACCTTTTTACCATCAACATAAATTACCGCTGATTGGCCCGGGTGTAAACCGTCTGACTGCTCTGCTTTAATTTCAAAACGGCTTGTATCGTTGGTGATTGCTAATAAGGCTTCAACATCACCTTTTAAGTCGTAAAAATCAACGTTACGTTTTTGCTCAACCCAATGCTCGCCGTGTGCAAGGCCGGTGATCACACCGCCAATAACAGGCACTTGCTGCAGGCCATTTTCTGCGCTGTCATCGCTGATAAATTTAAGACCATGCTCAAATAAACGAATACGTGGTTGTTGACGATTTTGATTATACGCAACCGATGCTAAAAGCCCTGGCATTAAGCTTACACGCATAGCCGACATTTCAATTGAAATTGGGTGCGGCAGTATAAGCGGTGTACTTTGCGGGTGTATAATTGCTTGTGCTTTAGGGTCTACAAAGCTGTACGTAATTGCTTCTTGGTAGCCACGTGTCACTAATACATTGCGAAACTTGCTAAGTGCAATTGTAGACTCATCATGCGTAGTCATTTTTAACTTTGCAGTAGGGGCAACATTTGGGATACTGTTGTAACCATAAACACGCGCAACTTCTTCAACTAAGTCTTCTTCAATAGAAATATCAAAACGGTAGCTTGGAATATCAGCACTCCAGCTGTCGTTTTCAAACTTAACGTCTAACCCTAAACGAGTTAGAATATCAGTCACTTTAGCATCATCAATATGATGACCAATTACACGGTCTAAACGCGCACGACGGAGGCGTACTTCTGTCACTTTTGGCAGTTTATCAGCAGCCACCGCTTCTACAACAGGTCCTGCTTCGCCGCCAACAATATCAAGTAATAAAGCAGTTGCACGCTCCATTGCATCATGTTGAAGAGCAAAATCTACCCCACGCTCATAGCGGTGTGATGCATCGGTATGTAGACCGTAACTACGGGCTTGACCTGCAATCGCGACCGGGTTAAAAAACGCGCTTTCTAATAAAATATCAGACGTTTTTTCTGTTACACCTGATTGCTCGCCACCAAAAATACCTGCAATCGCAAGTGCTTTATTATGATCGGCTATCACAAGTGTTGATTCGTTCAGTTTTGCAGTATTACCATCAAGTAATACTAGCTCTTCGCCTGCATGGGCATTACGAACTTTAATACCACCTTCAATTGCACTTAAATCGAATGCATGCATTGGATGGCCAAGCTCTAGTAATACATAGTTAGTAACATCAACAACAGGATCAATTGAGCGAATACCACTACGGCGAAGCTTTTCAACCATCCAAAGCGGTGTTTCTGCATCAAGGCTAATACCCTTTATCACTCGACCAAGGTAGCGAGGACATGCTTCTTCGTTCACCAGCTCAATGGATACTTTATCGTCAATTGCTGGAGTAACTGCTGGAATAGCTAATACATTTACATCAATGCTGTTTAAAACACCTACTTCACGAGCAAGGCCTTTTATACCTAAACAGTCACCACGGTTTGGCGTTAAGTCAACATCAATAATGCTGTCATCAAGGCCTAAGTATTCACGAAGATCTGCACCAATTGGCGCATCACTTGGTAGCTCCATGATACCGTCGCCTTCTTCACTAATACCTAGCTCAACAAAAGCACACAGCATGCCGTGTGATGGCTGACCGCGCAATTTGGCTTTTTTGATTTTAAAGTCGCCCGGTAAAACAGCACCAACAGTTGCAACAGCTACTTTAATGCCTTGGCGGCAGTTTGGCGCACCACACACAATATCAAGTAGCTCATCGCCACCTACATTGATTTTAGTAACGCGAAGTTTATCTGCATCTGGGTGCTGTGCGCACTCAACAACTTCACCAACTACTACGCCATTGAAATCCGCTGCCGCGCTCTCAACTGCGTCAACCTCAAGGCCAGCCATAGAAAGCTGTTCCGAAAGAGCTTGCGTATCAATAGCAGGATTTACCCACTCTCTTAACCACTTTTCACTAAATTTCATTTTATATTTTCACTCTTAACGGAACTGGTTTAGGAATTTTAAGTCATTTTCAAAAAATGCACGTAAGTCGTTTACGCCATAGCGCAGCATGGTTAAGCGCTCTACGCCCATACCAAAAGCAAAACCGGTGTATTTTTCTGGGTCAATGCCTACTGACTTAAGTACGTTAGGGTGAACCATGCCACAACCTAATACTTCGAGCCATTTACCGTCTTTACCCATAACATCTACTTCAGCTGAAGGCTCTGTAAATGGGAAGAATGAAGGACGGAAACGAATTTCCATATCTTCTTCAAAAAAGTTACGTAAGAAGTCGTGTAAAATACCCTTAAGCTCTGTGAAGCTTACATCAGTATCAACCATTAAACCTTCTACCTGATGAAACATCGGAGTATGCGTTTGGTCGTAGTCGTTACGATATACTCGACCTGGCGAAATAATTCGCAGTGGCGGTTGCTCTGTTTCCATAGTACGAATTTGCACACCACTTGTTTGGGTACGCAGTACTAACTTAGGATTAAAATAAAAGGTATCGTGATCAGCACGCGCTGGGTGATGCTCAGGAATATTTAACGCATCAAAGTTATGAAAATCATCTTCTACTTCTGGGCCTGATTTAACAGCAAAGCCTAGCTCGCCAAAAAAGCTTTCAATACGCTCAATTGTGCGTGTTACCGGATGAAGGCCACCTGTAGGCATTACGCGCCCTGGTAAAGTTACATCAATTGTTTCAGCAGCTAGCTTTTCTTCAAGCGCTTTACTTGCTAAAAGCTCACGCTTTTCATTAATTGCTACTTGTACATCTTGCTTAGCTTGGTTAATTACTTGGCCTGCTTCTTTGCGTTCTTCAGGAGCAATTTTACCCAGTGTTTTAAGTAAGCTTGTGATTTCGCCTTTTTTACCAAGGTAATTAACCCTGATCTCTTCTAGTTGCGCGATTTCACTGGCACTGGCAACTGCCTCAAGTGCTTGCGCTAAAATATTTTCTAAGTTCATTCGATACCTGATCTTTCACAGAAGGTGATTACAATTTTGTTGACTAATGATAACTGAAAGCAGGGTCTAGATTCTAGACCTACTACAGCTTTAACGTTGATTTTATGAAGGGAATTGTTAATTTTCGTTGTGCGGCCATTGATGCGTGATCTAATTTGTCTAATACGTCTAATAAAGCACGCATATCACGACTTAAGCGAGTCAATAAAAAGCGTGCGCATTCATCACTTAGTTCAAGCCCACGCATATGAGCTCGCTTAACAAGCGCTTGTGCTTTATCATCATCACTCATAGATCGAATTTGAAAGGTGGTTCCCCACTTTAGCCGAGACTCTAAGTCGGGCAAACTGATATTAAGCATATCAGGGAGCAAATCCGCCGTAACCACTAACATTTTTCCGGGCTCATTAAAGCGATTAAAAAAGTTAAAAAGGGCTTTTTCCCAGGCATCATTGCCAGCGACTAAGTGCACATCATCAATGCATAATACGTCAAGTGCTTCTAAGCCATCTAACACCATAGGGCCAAAATCGATAACTTCACGCATAGACAAAAGCATGTTTGACAAGCCCCGTTCTTGGGCTTGTATACAAGTAGCGTACAATAAGTGAGATTTACCAGAATCGCCTAAGCCACACAAATAGGTGTATTGAAATTTGTTGGCAAGCTTTGAAAAACTCGCTTTAAGGTGATTTACCTCTAAAGAGTCTTCCCCACCAAAGTAAGATGCAAATGTTTCATCGTCAGGCAATGTAACAGGTAGTGCCATTTGCATAGGCTCAGCGCTTAGCATTACTCACCGACCCATTGATACTCAAGACTGTTTTTGTCTACAACATGGTAAAATGCGCGTGGGTCTACATAATCTCTAAATGCACTATCAAGCCCAAGGCCCTTTTTAAGATCTCCTACACTACCGGTGTGGTTAAGCTTAAATTCGACAAATTCTGGGGTTTTGCGCATTATGGTTGCTTGCGTCACTACACTCAAACTTTGTAGGCGACGTTTGGCAAGTTCAATGTCGACAAAGCTTTGAGTACCCTTTAAGGTAAGCGTAGCCGCAGCCTGCTCATAATACGCGTTAGGGTCGATTGCGTATTCATTGGCTAAACCCAACGCTAAGCTGTCTATCATCTGACCTACTATTTGTTGTTTATCACCTTCAAGACGGTTTGAATCAAATAAATCATCATTAGTAAAACGCCAGTCTAAAATCCAAGTTTCGCTGTCGGGAGCTTGATACATGCGTGCTGTAATGCTGCGCTCGGCACTATAACGGCGCGACGCCTCTTCAACAGGCTCCGAAAAATTACCCCATACCTCAGGAATGCCAACCAAACGTCGGTCTTGTAAATCTAATAGTGGCACTACAACAGGTAAACCACGTCGTCCGGCTTTATCGTATATAAGCTGCTCTAACTGGGGATAACTCTCTTGTGTAACAAGCTCTCTGCGCCAGTTATCCTCAATACCTAACCAAATAGCAACTAATGGGCGTTGAACACCCCAAAGAGGTAAATTTAATTCTTTAATTAATTCATTGATTTTACGCGCTTCAAACTTAACAACGAGATGAAGCTGTCCGTTTGCTTTTTCATCGTATTCAAACTTGAGCATGTAATCAGAAATGTTTTTGGTGCGCTGCTGAGCAAGCTTATTTTGATCTGCGGATTCATCCCCGCTTACCTTTACTAACACATTGAGTAATGCTTTGCGGCTAGCGGCTAAACGCGTGTCTCGACTTTTATCATCGACTTTTAATATATCTTGATACAGATCAGTTACTTCAACTGCCGACACAGAGAAACAAAATATAAATGATATGGCACTAATTAATAATCTATACACTGGTTATTAGTTCTTGGTTTTAAACTGTTTTGATCCTAAATCAAAGCCAGTAACAAAGCAAAATTATATTTGTAATCTAGTTATTTTGAATAAATACGTTTATTTTAAAACTTAAATACAGAAACAAACTGCCTCTTAGTAATATACAAAGGGGATATTCATTGGCTAGGCGAATATACAGAACGCACACAATAAACTTTAAAAGCAATATTATGATTATGTAGTGTGCTTTATCCTAGAGTTTAGTGATATTCAGCCCACGCTACCAAAGTGGGGGAGACTGTGTGAATAAAATCTGATAACCCAACTCGTGAAATAAGAACACTATAATTATTATCGATGATTTTTAGCGCCGGGTGTCGCTTTGCTCGCCCGACCTACATGATAGGTTTAGAAGTGAATGTATTATGTGTGCGAATTTCGCTTGTATGAAGACGTAAAAAAGCCGCTTCGAAATGAAACGGCTTTCGTGTATTTAGAGTCGGTGCGCTACGCAGTAGAATGTCGTGGTGCCCACAGCGGTAGTGAGCCACATAGCAAAGTACTCTTAATGTTTTTCAATGGGATTCACTGGGCACTGAGGTGGTCGTCGCGTTCTTTTACCCGTGGGTTTCGTGATACTCAACCCAGGCAACGAAGTACAGGTTGACGCTGTGCAGCTGACGGCTGATAGCTAATATTTTCACTTTCTTACAGACGCAAAAAAGCCGCTTCATTTCTGAAGCGGCTTTCTCGTATTTGGAGCCTGGCAATGTCCTACTTTCACA